>CALCNY010000108.1 GCA_937897585.1 uncultured Chitinophagaceae bacterium
GATGTTGCCAGCTGCTAAATTTGGAAAAATAAGCACATTCACTTCTCCATTCACCAACTCAGTAAATGGATAATTCTCTTTCAAAATTTCTTTATTGAAAGCGAGCATACCTTGAATCTCTCCATCACAGATCAATGTAGGATTTTTTGCCTTTACAATTTCCCTGGCTTTTCTTACCATATTGGCTTCTTCAGAATTACTGCTGCCAAAATTGGAATAAGACAGCATAGCAATTTTTGGAACGATATTAAAATGACGGACTTCTTTAGCAACCAATAAAGTAATTTCTGCCAGTTCTTCAGCAGTTGGGTTGAAATTTACAGTGGTATCCGCCAAAAACATAGGCCCTCTTTTTGTGAAGAGAAGGTACATGCCCGCTAATTTTTTTACGCCATCTTCCATACCAATAATTTGAATGGCTGGCCTGATGGTGTCTGGATAATTTCTGCTCAGACCGCTGATCATGCAATCTGCTTCACCAGTTTCCACCATCATACAACCGAAGTGATTTCGATCTTTCATGGCTTTTAGCGCTTCGTAATTGTTGATGCCTTTGCGATGTCTTTTTTCAAAGAAAATATCACCGAATTTTTTTCTCAATTCTTCATGTTCATCATCTTTAGGATTGATGATGGGCATGTCGTCTATATCAATTGAGTTTTCAACAGCAATTTCTCTTATCTTTTTTTCATTTCCTAACAGTATAGGATAGCCGATACCTTCATCCAATACTTGTTGTGCAGCTTTAAGTATTTTGATGTTCTCTGCGTCTGCAAATACAATTCTTTTAGGATTGCTTTTGGCTTTATTGCTTAGGATTCTGCTAAGCTGGTTGTCTAATCCAAGTCTTTTGTTCAATTCGATTTCATAGGCATCCCAGTTGGTGATGTTGATTCTGGCTACACCACTTTCCATCGCAGCTTTTGCAACTGCAGGGGCAACGGTAGACAGTAGACGAGGATCAAATGGTTTTGGGATAATGTAATTTGGACCAAAACTTATTGTCTTTTCGTTATAGGCGAGGTTTACAATATCTGGAACAGGAGTTTTTGCCATTTCTGCCAAAGCCTTTACTGCAGCAAGTTTCATCGCTTCATTGATTTGCTTTGCTCTTACATCCAAAGCGCCACGGAAAATATAAGGGAATCCCAGTACATTATTTACCTGATTTGGATAATCACTTCTTCCTGTGGCCATGATAACATCTTTTCTTGCACTCATAGCAAGGTCGTAAGTGATTTCAGGATCTGGATTAGCCATGGCAAAAACAATGGGATGTTTTGCCATTGATTTTATCATTTCGGGGGTTACAACATTACCAACACTCAAGCCCAAAAACACATCAGCATCTTTAAAAGCTATTGCGAGATCAAAATCTTTGTATTTAGCGCTTACACAAAACTTTTTCTTATGCTCTGTAATGTCTTGTCTTCCTTCATATAAAATTCCTTCCTTATCAAAAACCACGAAGTTTGCAGGCTTGGCACCCAAGGATTCGTAAAGTTCTATACAAGCCATAGCAGCGGCTCCGGCACCATTCACCACAAATTTTACTTTATCGATTTTTTTCTTTTGAATTTCAAGTGCGTTCAACAATGCTGCTGCAGAAATGATAGCCGTTCCGTGCTGGTCATCATGCATCACCGGAATGTTACATTGTTTTTTTAATTCCTGTTCTATGTAAAAACATTCAGGCGCTTTTATGTCTTCCAAATTGATACCGCCAAATGTTGGTTCAAGTGCTTTTACAATCTGTACAAATTTCACAGGGTCGCTCTCATTTATTTCAATATCAAATACATCAATGTCAGCAAATATTTTGAATAACACACCCTTGCCTTCCATCACAGGCTTACTAGCTTCTGGTCCGATATTACCCAATCCAAGTACTGCTGAGCCATTACTGATGACGCCAACAAGATTTCCTTTTGCAGTGTATTTATATACATCATCAGGGTTAGCAGCGATTTCAAGACATGGTTCTGCAACTCCAGGTGAATAGGCTAATGATAAATCTCTTTGTGTTTTTGCTTCTTTAGTGGGAATGACTTCAATTTTTCCTGGTCTTCCTTTAGCATGGTATTCCAATGCTTCCTGCTTGCGAAGTATTTTTGCCATAATGAAAAGTAGTTAATCATCAAGTAACAAGATATTTGTCGCTTAATATATTTGCAGTGCAATTTACATAATTGGCGTGATGTAACGACATGAAAACTAAGTTCTGTCAATTGATTGTTTTAAATAGTCAAAAACTTTGTGCCTTGTTTAAAACTCAAATGAAATTTAATTAAGTAATTTTTCTACACTCCCTTTTTTTAATAAAAGAAAGCCCGGATTTAAGTGTCCGGGCTTCCATGTGTTGAAATATCTTTTTATTATTTTATGCTTCTTCTTGAGATTGATTTTCTGTTGATTCAGGATTTGTTTGAACTTCTGTTGGAGAGGTTTCGATTTCATCAGCAACAACATTATCTTCTTCATCATTTAAATTGACATCACTGATTACAGTTGCTTTAACCAACTCTTCCATCAGGATTTCATTGATTTTAGGCAATTCACTTGGACTGTTAATTCCAAAATAATCCATGAAAGATTTTGAGGTTCCGTATATCAATGGCTTTCCAACAGCATCTTCGTTTCTGCCTGATATTATTATTAGATCTTTTTCCAACAGTTTTTGAACGGCATAATCGCAATTCACGCCTCTAATAGATTCAATTTCACTTTTGGTAATGGGCTGTTTGTAAGCAATGATGGACAATGTTTCTAAAGCTGCTGTTGACAAACGCTTGAGGAATTTATCTCCATTAAGTAATGCTACCGTTTTATGGTATTGAGGTTTGGTAAGGAATTGCCACCCACCACCGCTTTGTTTCAATTCAAATGCATAGAACTCTGAATCATACTTTTCTTTTATTCCTTCAATAGCAGCTTGAATTTGATCAGGATTAGCTCTGTCTTCAATAAAGCCCAAGGCGTTATTAATCAACTCCGTAATTTCTTCGGCAGATAATGCCTTGTCACTGGCAAAAATTAAAGCCTCAATGTGTGGTATGATTTGAGAGATTTCCATGATGATTTGTTTGGGGTTTGGTGTTTATTGTTTGTTGTTAAATATTACAATTTCTGGCACTCAACCATTAACCACAAACCACAAACCATAAACTAATTTATTATCCTTGCAAAGCCGCAGCACCACTCACAATTTCAGTCAACTCAGTAGTAATCGCCGCCTGACGTGCACGGTTGTAACTGATTTTTAATGATTTCAATAATTCATTCGCGTTGTCACTTGCTTTATCCATCGCTGTCATTCTAGCTCCGTGTTCGCTGGCATTGGCATCCAATACCGCTTTGAACAGTTGCGTATTCAGGATTTTGGGCATCAATTCTGCAACCAAAACTTCCTGATTAGGTTCAAAAATAAAATCAGACTTTCTCTTATTTTCAGTTGAACTTATTTTTTGTACGGGCAAGAAAGGTTCAGCAATATATACTTGTGAAGCTGCATTTTTGAATTCGCTGTAAATAACCTCAACAGCATCTATTTCTTTAGCAGCAAATGCATCCATGGCATATTTGGCAGCAGTTTGTACTTTTTCAAAACTCAAACCGGAAAAAATGTCCCAATAGGTATTGATGACTTTGAAACCATTTTTGGTGAAGTGTTCAAAACCTTTTTTACCAATTGGTAATATCTGAACATTGCCTTTACGGTTTTGTTCAGCATATTTCTCATTTATGGTTTGTTTCGCCAGTTTGATAAGATTACTATTATATCCACCACATAGACCTCTGTCGCTGGTAACAACAATAATCAATACTTTTTCAACAGGTCTTTCTACAGCCAAATCCATTGCAAATTCGCCTTCACTACTGCTAACAATGTTGCTCAACATCTCCTGAAGTTTCTTGGCATAAGGACGCATTTGTGTAATGGCATCTTGTGCGCGACGTAATTTTGCAGCGCTTACCATCTTCATGGCTTTGGTTATTTGCTGTGTGCTCTGAACACTTTTTATCCTGTTTCTTACTTCTTTTAATGCACCACTCATATGAAATTCTGTTATGGATTGAAGATTTGAAGCAAATACGGGCCTCAAATTTTGGTCGCAAAGGTAGGGCAAATGCCAAATAAATCAAGACATAATTTGCGTGTTTTTTCAACTTTAGAAATGAAATGCATAAGTAAATTCAAAATTCAAAATTTAAAATTCAAAAATTAATGACATTTTTCTACTTTTTAATTTTAATTTTTGACTTTGAACTTAATTATTTGCCAATCTGCGCCATAAACTTCTTTACCTTTGCGACCTGTCAATTTGGCTAAGAAAAAACATTAGCACTTTATTTGACAACAGGTAAATACCTTAAAATTAATTGTGTATCTATAAGTAATAAAAATGTTAGGATTTATTTCAAAATTATTCGGAGGCAACAAAAGTGAAAAAGACGTAAAGAAAATCATGCCTCAAATTGCAAAGGTGAATGAGTTTTTTGCAAAATACCAGTCGCTTTCCAATGATGAACTTCGTGGTAAAACAGTTGAGTTCAAAGCCAGAATCAAAGCACATCTTACTGCTATCGACAATTTGATAACTGAAAAGAATGATGCCGCGGAGGCATTGTCGCCTGAAGACATCAGTGGCAGAGATGTTTTGTACAGAGAAATTGATGAGCTGAAAAAACAACGTGATCAAAAAATCGAGGAAGTTTTATTAGAGATTTTACCAGAGGCTTTTGCTGTGGTGAAAGAAACTGGTAAACGTTTCAAAGAAAACGAAAATATCGAATCTACAGCAACTGATTTGGATAGAGAATTAGCTGCCAAAAAAGACCACATCACTATACAAGGTGATAAGGCCATTTTCAAAAATTCATGGAAAGCAGCAGGAAATATTGTTTCCTGGAATATGGTGCATTATGATGTTCAGCTAATTGGTGGTGCTGTTTTACATTCCGGAAAAATTGCCGAAATGGCTACGGGTGAGGGTAAAACTTTGGTAAGTACATTGCCTGCTTACTTAAATGCGCTTGCAGGTGAAGGCGTTCATATTGTAACCGTGAATGATTATCTCGCCAAAAGAGATAGCGAATGGAATGGCCCAATTTTCGAATGGTTGGGGCTTAGAGTAGATTGCATCGACAAGCACGAACCTAATACAGACGCACGTCGTAAAGCATACAATGCTGATATCACTTATGGTACCAACAACGAATTCGGTTTCGATTACCTGAGAGATAATATGGTGCATCGCCCTGATGAAATGGTACAACGCAAGCACCATTTTGCTATGGTGGATGAGGTGGATAGTGTGTTGATTGATGATGCCAGAACGCCTTTAATTATCAGTGGTCCGGTTGGACATAGCGACAACACACAACAGTTTTTTGATTTGAAACCACGAATTGAAAAATTGGTAGAAGCTCAGAAAAAAGCTACAAATCAATATTTAATTGAAGCCAAAAAGAAAATCGCTGAAGGTAACGATGATCCTAAAGATGGTGGATTGGCTCTAATGCGTGCGCATCGTGGTTTGCCTAAAAACAGTGCATTAATCAAGTTTTTGAGCGAGCCTGGCATGAGAGTGAAATTGCAGAAAAGTGAGAATTATTATCTTGCCGATCAGCAAAAAGAAATGCCTAAAGTGGATGCTGAGTTGTTCTTCGTCATCGATGAAAAAAACAATTCAGTAGAACTGACAGATCAGGGTATTTCTTTAATTACTCGTCATGGTGAAGATCCTGAATTTTTTATTCTACCTGATATTGCTACAAAGCTTTCTGCAATAGATAAATCA
>CALCNY010000109.1 GCA_937897585.1 uncultured Chitinophagaceae bacterium
AAGACACTCTTTCCCTACACGACGCTCTTCCGATCTATCAATTCATACACTTCAATAAATCCATCTTCACCACCATACCAAGGATCCGGAACATCCATTTTATGACCGGGCATCATTGCCTCTAGAAATAAAATATTCTTTTCAGCATCAAATTTATCACCTGCTATTCTTTTCATATCTTTCATCACATCATCTGCCATTGCGTATAAAAGGTCATAATTTTTGAAATCATTTTTTTTGATTTGTCTGGAACGTTGATGGCTGATATCAATGCCATTCACTTTCGACAATTTCTGACAAATATGATGCGGGGCTTCTCCATTGTGATAACCATTGGTGCCGGCGCTTTCAACTGTCCAATGCAATCCTGCAAGGTTGGCTTTATGTTGCAAAATGCCTTCAGCCAAAGGACTCCTGCAGATATTTCCCAAACAAACCATCAGAATTTTCATTATTGAGTTTTGATTTAAAAAAACTTGCAAGCAAAGATAATTATTAGCGAATTGATTATGGAATAATTAAGAGGTAATCATCTCATGCACTTAACATCTGCATTTTATTTTTTCACCTTTAAATTAAAAGCCATGGAAGCCAACAAAATTTTACAAGCCGATTTACTTGATATCCTATTCGAAAACAGAAATAAAAAATACGGCGCCTATGAACTTAGAAAAGAATATGACGCCCGCTTATACAAATCCTTAGCTATCATTTTTTCAATGGTGTTGCTGCTTTTTTTCTTGGTGAGCCGGTCTGCTAAACGTGAAAAATTGAACGCCACACCCATAATTGAAACTGTCTTGTATAAAATTCCAAATCCAGCAAAGCCTGTTGCAAAACAACCTGTTCCCAAAACACCTAAGTCTGAAAATAGAAAAACCAATTCGCAACAGTTTATTTCAAAATTAAAAATTATAGACAGCACAGAAACTGCTACTAAATTGAGTAAAAACCTTGACAGCACTCAGATTTCTTCCATTACACAAACTGGTATTACCGGCGGGAAACCAATTGTAAAATGTTTGAATTGTAATAACGATAGCGGATCGGTTGTTCCCACAGTTGTAAAAACAATTGATAAAACAACGCCCTTTTTAACTGCAGAAGTGATGCCTTCTTTTCCAGGTGGGATGGATGCTTTAAAGAAATTCCTTGAAAGAAACCTGACTAATCCTGCAAATTTAAATGAAGGCGAAATAGTAAGTGTGAAAGTTCAATTCATTGTTGGTTATGATGGAAAGCTAAAAGGGTTTAAAGTTGTAGAAGATGGGGGAGATGAATTTAATCAGGAAGTTATCAGGGTTCTCAAAAAAATGCCGACATGGAATCCTGGCAAATCTCAGGGAGAAAATGTTTCGGTTTATTATACTATTCCTGTAAAATTTGTGTCATCAGAATAATAGCAAAATAACTTTATTAAATTGCAGCCAAATTAAAGGCTGCATTTTTTATGTCGACAGAAGAAAAACAAGACGAACCACTAAGTGTCAGAGAAAAAGGATTCATCAACATGCGTAGTATCATGGATATGGGTATGGGGATTTTGTGGATGGGCATGGGTGTATTTTTCATGTTTATTAAAAAGTTCAACACAGATCTGGCAGCTCGTTACGACGATTCGGTGATGAAAGTTTTTGGATGCGTTTGTATTATCTATGGAATTTTCAGAATCTATCGCGGATACAAAAAAAATTACCTAAAAGATAGATGAGCAACTTTAAAAAAATATCTGTTTTCTTACTTCTGATTTTTGCTTTTTTGGTGAGTTGTCATTCCGATTCTATTAATAAATCAAACGCAGACACACCCATTTCAGGCACAATAACAATCAGTGTTGATGAGTCTTTTCGCCCTGTAATAGAACAAGAGATAAAAATGTATGAAGCTTCTTATCCCGATGCCCATATCATAGCTAGTTACAAGTCGGAAGCAGATTGTTTTAAAGATTTTTTCAGAGACAGCTCAAATCGTTTGATAATTGTGGGCAGAGGGTTAAATAGAAAAGAGGAAAAATACATGATAGATTCTCTGGGATACAATCCGGGTTGTAATGCAGTGGCTTCAGATGCGGTAACTATTATAGTAAATGCTAAATCTAACGACACGTTATTCAGTTTGAAATCTTTACAGCAATTATTATCCGGGAAATCATATATTAACCATAAAACGGTTGTTTTTGATGGATTGAATGCAACAAGTACCGTAAGATTCATCAAAGATTCAATTTTAAAAGGTGCGCCATATGATACAACTGTTGTAAAAGCGGTGAAGAATAGTGCTGATGTCATTCAATATGTTGGAACCCATGAAAATACTATCGGATTGGTTGGTATCAGCTGGATTGGAAATCCGGAAGACAGTGCTCAGGTTAAATTATTGAAAACAGTGAAAATAGGATATGTAAAATGCGATATTTGCGAAAATGAACCTTTCGTTAAGCCCATGCAGGAATCTATGATTACCAGAAGATACCCATTGGTTAGAAATGTTTATTACATCAATAAAGAAAATTACGAAGGTTTGGGAACAGGATTTACTTCATTTTTAAAATTTGAAAGGGGACAGTTGATTTTTAAAAGGTCATATTTAGGTCCAGTGATGGACTTTGAAGTAAGGAACGTTCAGATTAACAGAACTTTACCTAAAAAATAATAATATCATTTACAGTTTCTTATCTATTTTTATAATTCGAAAAGGTTAAAATTAAATAAAATGAACAAGGTTAAATTCGGGCTACTGACATTGATTACTTTACTCACAAACTCAGTTTTTGCCCAAACTGTGGAGCAAGGAAAAAAGTTTCTTTATTATGAGCGTTTTAAAAGTGCAAAAGATGCATTTCAAAAAACATTGGCGACAGATCCCAATAACGAAGAAGCGATATACTACCTGGGACAATCAATGATTTTACCAGACGACGTTACTCCAAAAGACATTGCAGATGCTAAAGCCTTGTATCAGTCTAAATTATCAGTTTCAAATAGTCAATTATTAATGGCCGGTATTGGTCACATTGAGTTATTGGAAGGCAAAACTCAGGATGCCAGAAATCATTTTGAAGCTGCAATTTCATTAAGTCAAGGAAAGAATATTGCAGTGCTTAATGCTATCGGCTTTGCCAATGGAAATCCTGATTCAAAGAATGGAGATGCACTGTATGCAATTGATAAACTAAAACAAGCTACTTTAATAAAAAAATTCAATGACCCTGAAGTTCTTGTTAACCTAGGAGATGCTTATCGTAAAAATGATGATGGCGGAAATGCGATACAGTCTTATCAGGCAGCATTGACATTAAATCCAAAATATGCCAGAGCAAACTATAGAATTGGCAAATTGTATCAATCACAAGGTAAAGGACAAGAAAGTATTTTTATGGAGCATTTTGACAACGCCATTGCAAACGATCCTTTATACGCACCTGTTTATGCTAACTTATTCAACTATTTTTACGAATCCAATGTATTAAAGGCTGCTGATTATTTTGAAAAATGGCTGGCTAATTCTGATGAAGATTATAAATCATGCTATTACAGAGCTGCGTTGAAATATGCACAAGGTTATTTCATGGATGCCATTTCTAAAGCAGATGAATGCATTGCTACTGCAGGTGCAAATCCTTATCCAAATCTTTTTGGTTTGAAAGCAAACGCTTATAATCGTTTGAAAGACTCTATCAATGCCATTCAAAATTATGCTGAGTATTTCAAGCATCAGTCTGTTGACAAAGTCACTTCGGGTGATTACTTAGAATATGCTAAGAATTTACTTAAAATCCCAGGGAATGAAGCACAAGCTGGCTTATTCGTAGACAAGGCTGTTGCTCTCGATTCTGTTGAAGCCAACAAAGTACAATACGTGAAAAGTATCGCACAAGCCTACGAAATCAAGAAAAATTATAAGGACGCAGCGGATTGGTACAAAAAAATCTTATCTATCAAAAAAAATCCAGGTAAAGTAGATTTATACAACACAGGATATAACTATTATAAAGGATCTGCTTACGATTCTGCAATCAGTATTTTCAATGTGTACTCACAAAAGTTTCCGGATGATATTTTTGGCTTTTTCATGACTGGCAAAACAAGCTGGATTATAGACAGTACATTACAATTAGGAATGGCTAATGCTGCTTTTGAAAAAACGATTCAAATCGGAATGACAGATACAGTAAAATATAAGTCGCAATTAATCACCAGCTACAGATATTTTGCGTCATACAATGCGAATATTAAGAAAGACAAAGTTGTTGCTGTTTCATACTTGGATAAAATCTTATCACTTGACCCTGCTGATGCAGAAGCAAATGCCAATAAAGCGATTTTAACTGCAGCTCCAAAATCGGCTGCACAAAAACCAAAGCCGGCTACTCAAAGGCCATAATTTTTTTTTGAAAAACCGCTAAACCTATTTTTTATAAACCCGATATGTAAAAATGTCGGGTTTTTTATTTTTTCATGATTGTATATTAGATTAGCTGTCTTATTTTTGCGTACCAAATTTCAAGCGACACAATATGCCCTTAAATATTTTCTTAACAGAAACCAGTAGCGCAGCAAATTACTTGCCCATAGTTATTCAGCTCGTCTTTGCGTTAGGCTTGGTCTTCACGATAATTTGGGGTTCCGATAAATTGGGTCCTAAAAGAAAAACTTCAGATAAACTTCAGAATTTTGAAAGTGGAATTGAAATCAAAGGAAATGCCCGTCAACCTATGGCCATCAAGTATTTTCTGGTGGCTATTTTGTTTGTGCTTTTCGATGTGGAGGTGATTTTCTTTTATCCTTATGCAGTTAACTTTCGTTCGCTGGGTTGGGATGGGTTTATCGCAGTAATATTATTCGTAGCTTCTTTTCTTGCAGGGTTTATATACATTTTCAAGAAAGGCGCTTTGAAATGGGAGGATTAATTTGAAGATATTAGCAGTTGCACAAATTTTGTAATTGCCATCTCCAAATCATCAAATATTCAAATTGATTAATTAAAAAATATGTCTCGTCCAGTACAGTTCAATAATACAGTGAAATTTCAGGGAATCCCTGAAGGTTACATGGGTGAAGGTTTCATGGCTACCAACTTTGAAAAAGTGGTGAGCATGGCCCGTAAAAATTCCATCTGGCCTTTGCCTTTTGCTACAAGCTGCTGTGGTATTGAATTCATGGCTACCATGGCAAGTCATTACGACTTAGCTCGTTTTGGATCTGAAAGGGTAGGTTTTTCTCCACGTCAATGCGATTTATTGATGGTGATGGGTACTATTGCAAAAAAAATGGGTCCTGTTTTAAAACAAGTATATGTACAAATGGCTGAACCTCGTTGGGTTATTGCTGTTGGAGCATGTGCGAGCAGTGGAGGCATATTTGATACTTATTCTGTATTGCAGGGTATTGATCAAATTATTCCTGTAGATGTGTACGTGCCTGGATGTCCTCCAAGACCTGAAGCTATACTCGATGGATTTATGAAAATACAAGATTTGGTAAATGCTGAAGGATTGAGAAGAAGACATAGTGATCAGTATAAGGATTTGATGGGGAGTTATGGAATACAATAAAAATTTTAAATTAAAAATTTAAAAGTAAAAAACACATTATTCTGCGAATCGATTTTTGATTTTTAACTTTTGAATTTTGACTTTACTTATGTTGACAAACGAAATCATACAACAAAAACTAACAGAAAAATTCGGTGATGTATTAACCGATTGGCAGGAGCCTTATGGCATGCTGACTTTTACCGCACCGAAAGATTTGAACCTGAAGGTGATGCAATTTTTGTATGATGATGCTGAATTGAAATTTACTTTTCTTACAGATTTGCAGGCTGTTCATTATCCTGATAACAAAGGAGCGGAATTGGCTGTAGTATATCATTTACATAATTGGGCAGCCAACGTTCGTATTCGTTTTAAAGTTTTTACCGACATCAATCAGCCTGATGTGTTCAGTGCTACAGCATTGTTTCAATCGGCTAATTTTATGGAAAGAGAAACGTTTGATTTTTACGGAGTGAATTTTGTTGGTCATCCGAATTTGATCAGAATTTTGAATGTGGATGAAATGGATTATTTCCCTTTAAGAAAGGAGTTTCCATTGGAAGACCAGACCAGGATTGATAAAGATGATGAGATGTTTGGAAGGGGATAGTAAAATGTGATAATGTGATGATTTGAAAATTTGATGATGTTTGATGTATTCATTTTCAAATTACCAAATTACCAAATTGTCAAATTACCAAATTAACAATATGAGCGAACACATACTTTTACCGGAAGGAAGCATTGAAAAGCAGACCACAACCCTGAACTTGGGGCCAACGCATCCGGCGACCCATGGTGTGTTTCAGAATATTCTGGAACTGGATGGCGAGCGCATCATGAAAGCTACTTCCACTGTTGGATATATACACCGTGCTTTTGAAAAAATTGCTGAAAGAAGACCGTTATATCAAATTACACCACTCACAGATAGATTGAATTATTGCTCATCTCCAATCAACAACATGGGTTGGCATTTGACTTGTGAGAAATTGTTAGGAGTAACAACCCCTAAGCGTGTAGATTATTTACGTGTGATCATCATGGAGTTGGCTCGTATTTCAGATCATCTAATTTGTAATTCAATTGTGGGTGTGGATAGCGGTGCTTATTCGGGCTTTTTGTATGTAATGCAATTCAGAGAATTGATTTATGAAATATATGAGGAGGTTTGTGGTTCAAGACTAACGACTAACATTGGCCGCATTGGAGGTTTTGAAAGAAATTTTACAAATGCCGCTTTCGAAAAATTAGAAAAATTTCTGGATGAAAAAACTGGCTATCCTGCTCAGTTGAAAGAATTTGAAAATTTGTTTTCCAGAAACAGAATCTTCATGGAGCGTACTATCGGTTGTGGTCCTATTAGTGCAGAGCGTGCAATGAATTATGGTTTCACTGGTCCAAATCTACGTGCAGCAGGTGTTGATTACGACGTTAGGGTTCAAACTCCATATTCAAGCTATTCGGATTTTGATTTTACAGTTCCTGTTGGAACTACAGGTGATTGTTACGACAGATTCTTAGTTCGTAACGAAGAGATGTGGCAAAGTATGAGTATTATCAAACAAGCTTACCAGAAAGTTCAAGAATTTAAAGGTGCAGATGCTGATGTTTACCATGCTGATGTACCTGCATATTATTTGCCTGAGAAGAAAGATGTGTATACCAAAATGGAAGCATTGATTTATCATTTTAAAATCATCATGGGTGAGACTGAAATGCCAGCGGGCGAAGTGTACAACTCAGTTGAAGGTGCTAATGGTGAATTAGGTTTCTATTTAATCAGTGATGGTGGTCGTACCCCATACAGATTGCATTTCCGTCGTCCTTGCTTTATTTATTATCAGGCATATCCTGAATTGATTAAAGATGGCATGCTGAGTGATGCGGTAATAACGATGAGTAGTTTGAATTTGATTGCAGGAGAATTGGATGCGTAAAAAAGTAAAAATTAAAAATTCAAAAGTCAAAATTTTGATTTTTGAATTTTAACTTTTGAATTAATAAAAATAATGATTCAGTTTAACGATAAAACAATGTTGAGAGTTAACGAGATAATTGCTCGTTATCCTAATGGTAAACAAAAAAGTGCCTTGCTGCCTGTTTTGCATTTGGCACAAGTTGAATTTGGTGGCTGGCTGGATGTTCCTGTAATGGACTACGTGGCGTCTTTGTTGAGCATCGAACCTATTGAAGTATACGAAGTGGCGAGTTTTTATAGCATGTATAATTTAAAGCCTGTAGGTAAACATTTATTTGAAGTTTGTCAAACAGGACCTTGCATGCTGAATGGAAGTGATGATATCATTGATTACATCAAACAGAAACTAAATATCGGTGTTGGTGAAACCACTACTGATGGCATGTTTACATTAAAAACAGTGGAGTGTCTTGGTGCTTGTGGATACGCCCCAATGATGCAATATGGTAAAACATACCGCGAACATTTAACCAAAGAAAAAGTTGACGCAATTATAGAAGAGTGCAGAGCAAAAGCTAATTAATAACAATGGGAAGAAAATTATTACTGGAAAAAGCACATGTAGAAGGCATCAGACATTATGATGTGTATCGTCGTGAAGGTGGATATCGCAGTGTCGAAAAAGCTTTGAAGATGCAACCTGCCGACATCGTCGAAGAAGTAAAGAAAAGTGGCTTGAGAGGTCGTGGTGGAGCTGGTTTCCCTACCGGAATGAAATGGAGTTTTTTGGCTAAACCAGAAGGCGTTCCACGTTATTTGGTTTGTAATGCTGATGAAAGCGAACCAGGAACATTTAAAGACAGGTATTTGATGGAATTCATTCCTCATATTTTAATTGAAGGAATGATTGTTGCATCATATGCTTTAGGAAGTAATACAAGTTATATTTATATCAGAGGTGAATATGATTGGGTTTCAGAAATTTTGGAACAAGCTATTGCTGAAGCCAAACAGAACGGCTGGTTAGGAAAAAACATTCAAGGTTCAGGTTTTGATTGTGAAATGTATGTTCAACGTGGAGCCGGGGCTTATATCTGCGGTGAGGAAACAGCTTTACTAGAATCTTTAGAAGGCAAAAGAGGTAATCCAAGAATCAAACCTCCATTCCCGGCGGTTAAAGGTTTGTGGGGTTGTCCAACTGTAGTAAATAATGTAGAAACTTTAGCTGCAGTAGTTCCTATTATTAACGAGGGCGGAGATGAATATGCAAAAATTGGTGTAGGTCGTTCTACCGGAACAAAATTGATTTCTGCTTGTGGCAATATCAATAAACCAGGTATTTACGAAATAGACATGACCATCTCTGTAGAGGAATTTATTTACAGTGATGAGTATTGTGGTGGCATTCCAAACGGAAAAAAATTAAAGGCTTGTATTCCAGGCGGTTCTTCTGTTCCAATTCTTCCAGCTAATTTATTATTGACAACTGCTAAAGGCGAGAAGCGTTTGATGAATTACGAAAGCTTGAGTGATGGTGGTTTTGCTACTGGAAGTATGATGGGCTCTGGTGGATTTATCGTGTTGGATGAAGACCAGTGTATAGTTCGTCATACTTATACATTGGCAAGATTTTATCGCCATGAAAGTTGTGGACAGTGTAGTCCTTGCCGTGAGGGTACAGGCTGGATGGAGAAAATTTTATTGAGTTTAGAGAAAGGAAAAGGTAAGATGAGTGATATTGATTTGTTGTGGGACATTCAAAGAAAAATCGAAGGGAATACGATTTGTCCGTTGGGTGATGCAGCCGCATGGCCTGTTGCGGCAGCGATTAGACATTTCCGTGATGAGTTTGAATGGCATGTGAATAATCCGGAGAAGTGTTTGACGGAGAATTATGGGTTGAGACATTATGCGGATCCAATACATGTTCCTACAAATTAAAAAGTAAAAATTAAAAAGTAAAAAAGGTGGAGAATGATGATTGGGTAGAGGGATTTATAATTGAAGAAGAGTACAAGCCATATAATATAAAACATAGGTGTTTTTACTTTTCAAAAGATGTTGTGAGTTTTGTGAGTTTATGTAAATATGAAAAAGTTTTTTACTCGATGTTCGACCAGCTTGTGAGGAGTGCGACATCAATTGGTGCTAATGTGGTAGAAGGTTCATCAGGAAGTAGTAAAAAAGATTGGATAAAGTTCTTGATAATAGCGTTAAAATCTGCTAATGAAACAAAATATTGGCTTTGTTTAATCAGAGATACTATGGAAGTTTCAAAGGAAGAAATAATTAAACTAATAAATGAAGCAGAAGAAATTTCAAAAATAATCGCTTCAATTGTTCTAAAAGCAAAATGATGTCATTTGACTTTTAACTTTTGAATTTTGAATTTTCAATTTTGATTTTTAACTTTTGAATTTTGACTTTTTAATATGTCCGACGAAATAAAAAATATACAAGTAACCATCGACAACATCACCATTGATGTTGCGCCGGGTACAACTATCTTAAATGCTGCAAGGCAAATAGGAGGTGATGTAACCCCACCTGCGATGTGTTATTACAGCAAACTCGAAGGCAGTGGCGGTAAATGCCGTACCTGTCTCGTTGAAGTAGCTGCTGGATCTACAGCTGATCCAAGACCAATGCCTAAGTTGGTAGCAAGTTGCAGAACAACTGTTATGGACGGTATGGTTGTGAA
This sequence comes from uncultured Chitinophagaceae bacterium, assembly GCA_937897585.1. Classification (GTDB taxonomy): domain Bacteria; phylum Bacteroidota; class Bacteroidia; order Chitinophagales; family Chitinophagaceae; genus Ferruginibacter. The sequence goes on from CALCNY010000109.1 coordinate 10,159, forward strand.
AAACATGACCAGTGAAAAAGTACCTGATGCAAGAGCAGGTGTTGTTGAGTTTTTATTATTGAATCACCCACTGGATTGTCCAATCTGCGATCAGGCAGGAGAATGTCATTTACAAGATTTAGGGTATGATCATGGTAAAGAGGGTACACGTTATCAATTTGCCCGTCGTACTTTTAAGAAAGAAGATATTGGTCCATACATTCAATTACACATGACAAGATGTATTCTTTGTTATCGTTGTACTTATGTAGCTGATCAAATAACGAATAAGCGCGTTCATGGTGTCGTTGACAGAGGAGACCACGCTGCCATTTCAACTTACATTTCAAAAGCAATTGATAATGATTTCTCAGGCAACATGATTGATGTTTGTCCTGTAGGAGCATTGACTGATAAAACATTCCGTTTCAAAAATAGAGTTTGGTTTACTAAGCCTGTTGATGCACATAGAAATTGTACAACTCCTGGATGTTGTGGTAAAGCAACTTTATGGTTGAGAGGCGAAGAAGTATTCAGAGTAACCGCTCGAAAAGACGAATGGGGTGAAGTGCAAAGCTATGATGGCAAAACTGGTTGGATTTGCAACACTTGCAGATTTGAAACTAAGAAAACTGAAAGCTGGACAATTGAAGGAGTAACAGCTATCAGTCGTCATTCTGTAATTGGAGCGAACAAATACAAAACATTGGTTACTCCAAATGAAACCGTGAAAAAAGTAATGAAAGGCGTAGAACCTAAATTACTCATGGATATACATAGTGTAAGTGGCGTAAATAATCCAAATATTCATTTGAGTGACATCAATGGCCCGGCTCATTCAGGTGATTTTAAAAAATAATTGATAATGTTATTAGCGATTGATCTTGGTTTGGTAATTGAAAAATTAATACTAATAGTAGTGGTGATTTCCGCTTCATTGGTAATTGCCATGTACACCACATTTGCAGAAAGAAAAGTAGCTGCTATTTTACAGGATCGTCGTGGTCCTAATAGAGCAGGTCCATTCGGACTATTACAGCCTTTAGCTGATGGCTTGAAACTGTTTTTCAAAGAAGAAATCATTCCGAATTTTTCAAACAAATTTTTATTTATTCTTGGACCTGCTTTAGCGATGTTAACAGCTATGATGACCAGCGCCATCATTCCATGGGGAAATAAATTGGAATTGTTCGGAAGAGAAATCAGTTTGCAAATTACAGATGTGAATGTGGGCGTATTGTATGTTTTTGGCGTAGTGAGTTTGGGCGTTTATGGTATCATGATTGGTTCATGGGCCAGTAATAATAAATTCTCTTTGATGGGCGGTCTAAGAGCTGCTTCTCAAATCATCAGTTATGAACTGGCTATGGGCATTTCCATGATTGCATTACTCATGGTAACAGGAACGCTTAGCCTAAAGGAAATGGTGGTTCAACAGCAAGCCGGATATTGGAACATTGTTAAACAACCATTAGGCTTTTTAATATTTTTAATTTGTGCTTTTGCTGAATGTAACAGAACTCCTTTTGATTTGCCAGAAGCTGAAAATGAATTAATCGGTGGTTATCATACAGAGTATTCTTCAATGAAATTGGGTTTCTTTTTATTTGCTGAATACATCAACATGTTTGTGAGCAGTGTAATCATGGCGACCTTATTTTTTGGAGGTTATGATATCCCATTCTTTAATGAAGCAACTCTATCACCCAATATTGCAGCGATTTTAGGTATCGTCGCATTAATGGCTAAAGTGGTATTTTTTATATTCCTGTTCATGTGGGTAAGATGGACAATTCCGAGATTCAGATACGATCAACTGATGCATTTGGGTTGGAGAATTTTAATTCCATTGGCATTGTTTAATATGCTGGCAACAGGAGCATCGATTTTGTATTTTCAATAAAAAGTAAAAAGTCAAAATTAAAAGTAAAAAACGCACTACTGTTTTTGAATTTTAAATTTTGAATTTTAAATTATAACCAATGCAAGCATTAACATCAAAAGCAAAACAAGTCAGTAGAAAGCCAATGAGCTTTACTGAACGTATGTATTTGCCGGCTATATTTAAAGGTATGATGATTACATTCAGTCATATTTTTAAGAAAAAACCAACGATTAATTATCCTGAAAAACAAAGACCATTCAGTCCTGTTTTTAGAGGCATGCAGATTTTGAATCGTGATGAAGAAGGTCGTGAAAATTGTACAGCTTGTGGATTGTGTGCAGTTGCTTGTCCGGCTGAAGCTATCACTATGGAAGCTGCAGAAAGACAGCCCGGAGAAGAAAATTTATACCGCGAAGAAAAGTATGCTGCGAAATATGAAATCAACATGTTGCGTTGTATTTTCTGTGGATTGTGTGAAGAGGCTTGTCCAAAAGATGCCATTTATTTAAGTGAAACATTTGCTCCTGCTGATTACCAGCGTAAGCAATTTGTGTATGCAAAAAATGAATTGCTAATTCCACATCCAAAAGAAAATCCTGAAGCTTACAAAAAAGCGTTAGGAAACAGATCCAATAAATCAACGGTTAACTAATCAATAATGAATTTAACAACACTCGTTTTTATTTTATTATCAGTAATGGCTATTGGAAGCGCCATCATGATGATTTCAAGCAAAAGTCCCGTGCATAGCGTATTGTGGCTGATTGTGGTTTTCTTTGCCATCTCCGGACATTACATTTTATTGAATGCTCAATTTTTGGCCATTGTAAATATCATTGTTTATGCAGGTGCCATTATGGTGTTATTTCTATTTGTGGTGATGTTGATGAATCTAAATGCTGAGACAGAACCAGTAAAGAATTATCGCTTACAATTGGTTGGAGTGATAACAGGCGGTGCATTATTGTTAGTACTGGTTTCAGCAGTTATGAAAATAGATGTAGAGCAATTAGTGGAAATGAAAGTGGGAGACCAGGGTTTAATTAAAGTACTTGGAATGAATTTATTTAAAAATTATGTAGTGCCTTTCGAAATCAGCAGTGTGTTGTTTTTAAGTGCGATGATTGGAGCTGTGGTGATTGGTAAAAAAGATGAGACTGCAAATCACTAAAAAGAAAATTATTTATGGATATCAAAGCCTATATCATTTTATCACTTGCCTTATTCACCATCGGTATTGTTGGTGTATTGGTTCGTCGTAATGCCATCATCATTTTCATGTGTGTGGAGTTGATGCTAAATGCCGTGAACCTTTTATTGGTTGCTTTTTCTAAAATGCATGCCATGAGCACTGCGGCTAAAGCTTCTCCTTATTTTGCAAGTGATGCACAGGTATTTGTATTCTTTATAATGGTAGTAGCCGCTGCAGAGGTAAGTGTGGGTTTGGCCATCATTGTAATGATGTATAGAAATGTACATACAGTAGATGTAAACTTTTTAAACAGACTTAAAAATTAATAAACTGAATTCAGTTTTTGAATTCGTTTTCATTGCTTATGAATAATATATTTAAATTGATTTGGCTGATTCCTGTATTACCATTAATTGGTTTTTTAATCAATGGATTGGGAAGAAAGTCTTTATCTAAATCATTATCAGGTATCATTGGAAGTGGAGTAATTTTAGGCTCATTTGTATTGAGTCTGTTGGTTTTCTTTCAGGTGAAAAATGGCAATACGGCTACCATTCACTTTTTTGATTTTATCAGATTGGAGAATTTTAAAATTGGCTTTGATTATAAAATAGATCAACTCTCTTCATTGTTTCTTTTAATTATCACTGGAGTTGGTTTTTTAATTCATGTGTATTCTACTTCGTACATGCATGATGAAGAGAACATGAATTTTGCTAAATATTTTGCTTACTTAAATCTCTTCGTTTTCTCCATGTTGTTATTGGTGATGGGCGGAAATTTCGTCATCATGTTTATTGGTTGGGAAGGCGTTGGATTGTGTTCCTATTTATTGATTGGATATTGGTTCAGAAATACTGATTATACTGATGCTGCTAAGAAAGCATTTATCATGAACAGAATTGGTGATTTAGGATTCTTATTGGCTTTGTTTTGGTTGATTACAAAAATCGGTTCTGTGCAATATGATGTGGTTTTTTCTGCAGCATCATTGGCCAAATTATCTGCAACAGATATTACTGGTATTACCATGTTACTTTTTGTGGGTGCAACTGGAAAGAGCGCACAAATTCCTTTATATACTTGGTTGCCAGATGCGATGGCGGGACCAACTCCTGTGAGCGCATTGATTCATGCGGCAACGATGGTGACTGCAGGTATTTACATGATTGCCCGAAGCAACGCTTTGTTCTCTTTGGCACATCAAACACAAACTGTCATTACAATTGTAGGATTGGCTACTGCTTTATTGGCTGCATCAATAGCCATCAAACAAAATGATATCAAAAAAGTATTGGCTTATTCAACAGTTAGTCAATTGGGTTTCATGTTTCTTGCATTAGGAACAGGAAATTATGTTGCAGCGGTATTTCATGTTTTGACTCATGCATTCTTCAAAGCATTATTGTTCTTAGGAAGCGGTTCTGTAATTCATGCCATGGGCGGAGAACAAGATATTCGTAAAATGGGTGGATTGCATAAGAAAATGAAAATTACCAGTGTTACTTTCTTAATTGGTTGTTTGGCAATCGCTGGTATTCCTGGTTTCTCTGGTTTCTTCTCTAAAGATGAAATTTTAGCAGGAACATTTGCACACAGTCCTTTATTATATGGTATCGCACTATTTGCTGCTTTGCTTACTGCATTTTATATGTTCAGATTGTATTTTGTAACATTCACAGGATCTTTCCGTGGTACACATGATCAGGAACATCATTTGCATGAAAGTCCTGCAGCGATGACTTTTCCTTTAATTGTGCTGGCTATACTTAGTGTGATTGGCGGTTATGTTGGCGTTCCTGAAGTGTTAGGTGGCCATCATGAATTAGCTGGTTACTTATCACCTGTGGTTAAATCTGTTGAACATCACTTGGATCACAACACTGAATACATGTTGATGGGATTGTCAACAATTTTGGTGGTTATTTCTATCTCATTCGCATGGATGAAATTCAAGAATTATAAAGTGGAAGGAGAAGCTAACGGATTAGGTAAGGTGCTGGAGAATAAATGGTATGTTGATGAACTTTACCAAGTGGCAATCGTGAATCCTTTAAAATCTGTTTCTGCATTTTTCAATAACATCATAGAATCAAAAGTGATAGACGGCGCAGTAAACGGAGTTGGCAAAGCTGTTAATTATAGCAGCAGACAATTACGTTGGTTACAAAGCGGACAAGTTGGTGCTTATGTACTATTGATGGTTATTGGCATGCTGATCTTATTTTTCATACAATTGTTTTTATAATAAAATAGAAGAAATTGGGTAATTACATTACATTTCCGGACTTACTGATTTGGCTGCCAATTCTGGCTGGCTTTTTCTGTTTATTTGCTGTTAACCAAAAACATGCAAAAAATACAGCTATCGTTTTTTCACTGTTGACATTGGGTGTATCCATAGCTAGTTTGTTTTTCACCAACTCAGAGAAATACATGACGTATAACAACGTCAGTTATATATGGTTGAAATATTTGGGTGCGAATTATTACATTGGATTGGATGCAACCGGACGTATGCTTACCTTACTGACAGCCATCGGATTTCCACTGATTCTGTTGACAAGTCAAAATGATCAATTAAAGAAGCCCAATTCTTTTTATGGATTGCTCATGTTAACACAGGCTGGTCTTATGGGTGTGTTTATGGCATATGATGCATTGACCTTTTATTTTTTCTGGGAGTTAGCGTTGATACCGGTTTATTTCTTATCAAGCATTTGGGGAGGAGAGAGAAGAATACAGGCTACATTTAAATTCTTCGTTTATACGTTTGCGGGATCTTTATTGATGCTAGTCGGAATCATTTACATTTATCTTCACACAGATGCAAGAGCTTTTGTTGATGGTACCATTGCAACCCATTCATTTGCTTTGAATGCTTTTTATAATGCTCAATTATCAGGGTCCGAACAAGCTTGGTTATTTGCTTTGTTCTTTATTGCATTTGCTATAAAAATGCCAATCTTTCCTTTTCATACCTGGCAACCTGATGCTTATGATCAATCGCCAACAACAGTTACTATGGTGTTGAGTGGTATCATGGTAAAGATGGGATTATTTGGTGTGTTAAGATGGTTATTGCCGATGTTCCCAAATGCAGCTATGCATCATGCCAATTTAGTGATTACGTTGTCTGTAATCGGAATTGTGTATGCAAGTTGTCTGGCCATGATGCAGGATAATATTAAAAAATTGGTTGCCTATTCTTCAATAGCTCACATCGGATTGATGTGTGCCGCATTATTTGCCATGAACGAAATCAGTGTTCAAGGTGTGCTCTTACAAATGTTCAATCATGGAATCAATATCATTGGGATGTGGATCGTGGTAGAAATAATAGAGAGAAAAACTGGGGTTAAGAAAATTTCTGAATTAAGTGGTCTTGCTGCTTCAGCTCCTGTACTTACCATTTTATTTGTCATCATTGCTTTAGCCAATATTGCTCTGCCATTAACGAACGCTTTTACAGGTGAATTTTTGATGTTTGCAGGATTGTATCAAAAGAACATTTGGTTTGCTGTATTTGCAGGATTGGGAGTGATTTTGTCTGCTGTGTATACATTAAACATGATCCAGAAAGTTTTCTATGGCAGTGTAAATAATGTAACAACAGAGGTGAAAGATATTAACCTGACAGAAAAATTGGTTTTGATGGTGATTGTGGGTATCATATTTTTCATTGGCGTATATCCGCAACCATTGATTGATCTTACATCAGAATCTGTAACCAATCTGATGTTCAAATTGAAATAAGATTTCAGAAATTTTAGATACAAATTATGAATGCAATAATATTAACTGCGATTTGGGGTGTGATCATGATGTTCAGTGGTGTGTTTGTAAAAAGCAAAACGGCACCTCGCTTTGTTGCTATAGCAGGTATGCTCGTTGTTTTATCATCATCAATTATTGAATTGCTGACTAAAAAGTCGTTTTTTAATTTCGACCACAACAACATGTTGCATACTGATGGCTTTAATCTTACATTTCTTGCTATTGTAATGACATGCACTTTAATATATTTTCTTTTAACCGGGACAGAAATTGAAAAAGTAGGATCACATGTAGGAGAATATTTTGCTTTAATCTTTTTTATTCTTTGTGGCATTTCGATTGCAGCGACATTTAATACTTTATTGATGTTGTTCATAGGAATTGAAATTATTTCTATTCCATTGTATATACTAACAGGAAGCGATAAACGAAATCTGAAAAGCAATGAAGCTGCTTTAAAATATTTTTTGATGGGTGCTTTTTCAACAGGCATCATGTTGATGGGGATTGCATTTATTTATGGAGGCAATCCCAATGCTTCTTTCTATATTGATAAAATTCAGATTGGACTCGGGCATATGCCAGTTTTGATAGCTGCGGGATTATTGTTCATCATGGTATCAATGTCTTTTAAAGTGTCTGCAGCTCCATTTCATTTCTGGACACCGGATGTTTACGATGGAGCACCAACAGTATTCACTTCATTCATGAGTTCAGTGGTGAAAGTTGCAGGATTCTTTGCTTTCTTAAGATTGTTTGAACATTCATTTGGAATCGTACATGAGCAGTGGCAACAATTAATTGCATTTATAACAGTAGCAACTTTAGTCATCGGAAACATTACTGCTGTATTTCAACAAAGTGTAAAAAGAATGTTGGCTTATTCAAGTATTGCACAAGCAGGATTTATGTTGTTGGCAATTTTTGCTTTGAATGCAAAAGCTAAAGAAGGGATATTGTTGTATTCAGCAGCGTATAGCCTTGCTTCAATTGGCATATTTGGTATTCTAACAAAAATGGAAGACTATACTATAGACGGGTTTAATGGATTAGGAAAAGAAAATCCATTAATGGCATTTGCGGCTACTGTATTTTTATTATCACTAACCGGTATTCCATTAACTGCAGGCTTTCAAAGTAAATTTTTTATGCTGATGGCTGCGGTAGATAATGGACATCAATTTTGGTTGGTCATTGTAGCTGTTATCTTTGCCGCAATTAGTGCATACTATTATTTCAGAGTGATCCAAGCTATCTATTTCAAAGAGTCAGACCGAAATGTAGTTGTTGCAAATGCAGTAAGTCCTTTCTTTAATTATATGCTTATTGTAATTATCGCACTGATTGTTATCATTGGTATATATCCTGAAATCGTGATTGGTTGGATGTATCGCTAATCAATTCTATGATTTTAATTTAATTGCTTTCAGGCCGCTTCTTTTCATGTAATTTTATAACATGAACTATTTTGATTCATTATTACTTTCCTGGAAAAACATTCGTGGCAACAAATTGCGTACAGCCATTACCGTAATTATCATTGCATTAGGAATTTTCGCGCTCATTTTGATTATAACTGCAATACAAGCTGCAAGTAATAGCCTTACCGCCAGTTTCTCAACTATGGGCTCAAACGCTTTCAGCATCAGATACAAAGAAAGAAATATCAATTTTGGACACAGGGGTAGAAGTGCAGCGTCAAGGACTAGCAAAAAAAATCTAAATGAAAGAAAATCTTCAATGGGAATTCCCATAAGTTTGGATGAGGCAAAATTATTCAGAGACCGTTTTTCATTTCCTGGTGCTAAAGTTAGCATCGCTTTAAGAGGTCCCTCGGCAATTGTGGTGAATACAAATCATTACAAAACCAATCCGGAGATAAATGTCTTTGGTGGCGATATCAATTATCTTGAATTGAATGGTTACAAAATTGCTTACGGCAGAAATTTCACACCTACAGAAACTGAATCCGGAATTAGTGTATGTATGATTGGTAGTGGTGTAGCAGAGAAGTTGTTTGCAGAAAACAAAACAAAGGCAATTGATGCGCTGGTGAGTGTAGATCATATTCCTTATCGAGTTATCGCGGTGCTTGAAGACAAAGGCTCCAGTGCTTTTTTCAACACCAGTAAAGTTGTGATAACTCCATTCAACAATGTAAGAAGAGTTTTCGCTTCACAAAATAGTAATTACAATATAGCAGTGCAAGTTGATGATTTAAAGAAAATGAATTTTGCAATAGGAGAGGCTACTGCAATATTTCGCCCAATTAGAAAATTGGCAGTAAAAGATGCTGATAATTTTTATATAGACAAAAGTGATAGCATAGCTGAGTCTTTACTTACCAATCTTGGATTTCTAGAAAAAGGTACAATAGGTATAGCTTTCATTACTTTAATTGGAGCCGCTATTGGATTGATGAATATCATGTTAGTGGCGGTAAATGAGCGTACCAAAGAAATTGGACTTGCAAAGGCATTAGGCGCCACAAAAGCTACTATTAGAAGTCAATTTTTATTTGAATCGATTTTAATCAGCTTAATGGGTGCAGTTGCCGGAATCATTTCTGGTGTATTATTAGGGAATCTTGTAGCAGTGTTATTGCATACAGGATTTGTAATTCCTTGGGGATGGGTAATCGCAGGTATTGTTGTTTGTTTTTTAGTAGGAATGCTTGCTGGACTATATCCAGCTTACAAAGCATCAAAGCTAGATCCTATTGTAGCATTGAGATATGAATAATGTTTCCCCAAAAAATCCACTTTGAAAAATTAAATATCAGAAAATTAATTTCAGAATTGTTGTCTCTTTCGATTATTTTATTAACTTGTCGCCTCATTACAGATTGAAATGATCAAAGTCATTTTTTTGAAGGATGAATTTAATTAACAAAAGAAAAAAAATTAAAAAAACCAATTAAAAACAGATTGTTATGGCAGAAACAAAATCAGCTGCAAATTCGGCGAAGAAATCCAGCAACATGATTTCATTATTAGCACCTGTGGTGTGTTTGTTGGCAGGTTACATCATTTGGAGATTTATTTTAGGAAGTGGCGACAATTTCAATGTAGGAAGTGAAAATGGCGGATTCTGGCCAGACAGAGAAGCTCCGAAAACTGCTTTAAGTAAAATGTATTTGGGAGGTATTATTGTTCCTATTTTGATTGGTACATTTTTGACCATGATTACATTTGTTGTAGAAAGATTCATGACTATCTCAAAAGCTTCAGGTACTGGAAACAACAATGATTTTGTTCGTAAAGTACAATTTCATTTGGCAAACAAAAATATCGATGCTGCTATTGCAGAATGCGATAAACAAAAAGGATCTGTTGGAAATGTTATGAGATCAGGTTTACATCGTTACAAAGAAATGGTAAACAACACTCAATTATCTACAGACCAAAAAGTAATGGCTATTCAAAAAGAAGTGGAAGAAGCTACTTCTTTGGAATTACCAATGTTAGAAAAAAATCTTGTATTCTTATCTACAATTGCTTCTATCGCTACTTTGATGGGACTATTAGGAACAGTATTGGGTATGATTCGTTCATTCTCTGCACTAGGCGAAGATAGTGGCGGTGGAGCAGCAGCAAGTAAATTGTCTGTTGGTATCTCAGAAGCCCTTTACAATACAGCTTTGGGTATCGGAACTTCAGCATTCGCGATTGTATTCTATAACATTTTTACCACTAAAATTGATGGTATTACTTATGGCATCGATGAATCTGGTTTTACTTTAACCCAATCATTTGCGTCTCTCTACAAATAATTTTGTGGAATACGAAAACGAATTGTATCTAAAAGCCACTTTCAAAAAATAATAAAGAATGCCTAAAGTAAAAATTCCACGAAAAAGCACATCAATCGATATGACAGCGATGTGTGATGTGGCGTTTTTGTTGTTGTCCTTTTTCATATTGGCCACCAAACAAAAACCGCCTGAGGCACTTTCAGTTTCACCACCAAATTCAGTTTCTGCAAAAGCAGCTCCGGATAAATCTATATTAATTACTTTGACTAAAGACGGAAGATCTTTTCTGATGCTGGGTGATGAAACCAAAAAAGCTGACATCATCAATAATATAAATGCAGCAAAAGGACTTAATTTAACTGCTGCTGAGATAAACAAACTGAATAAAACATTATTTATTGGTGTTCCATTCAGTCAACTTAAATCTTTTTTATCAATGGCAGTAGAGCCATCGGCGGATAAATTACCCGGAATACCTACCGACAGTACTAATAATGAAATGACCGATTGGTTACATAGCGTTACAAATGTATACGCTGGATCTGATCAACGTCAATTACAAGAAATGTTATTGGTTAAAGGAGACAATGCCGCACATTATCCTGCATTCAAACAGATAAAAGAAGCGTTTAAGAAAAATGAGATTTATAAATTCAGAATAGTAACAAATGGCGAGGCCGTTCCTGTTGGCTCTGAATTGTATTTAAATCCACCTAAATCAAATTAAATAACTAAAAAATCTTACTGATATGGCAGAAATGGATACCTCGTCGGGTGGCCATAAGAAGGGGCCCGGCGTTAAGAAATCAAAGAAATTGTCTACCAGAGTGGATTTGACTCCGATGGTTGATCTAGGTTTTCTGCTCATCACATTCTTTGTATTCACCACCACAATGAGTCAATCGACGGCTATGAATATGAATGAGCCTAAAGATGATTCAACACAAGTATTGAAAGTGAAAAACTCTGGTGCGATGACAATTTTATTAGGAAAAGGCGATCAGGTTTATTATTATTATGGTCAATTAGAAGCTGACAAATTAAGTGAGCAGTTTAAAAGCACCAATTTCAAAGAAATTAGAAATCTGATAGTTTCTAAAAAGAAAGCTACGAATATTGATGACTTGATGTATATCATTAAATCTGACAAAGAATCAACATTTAAAAATGCAATTGATATACTCGACGAAATGAGTATATGTGCAGTTCCTCCTGGTCACTATGCTGAAGTAGACATGACGCCTACTGAAGAATTATTGATTAGTAAAACTGAAGAAGCCAATGGCATCAAGTAATTGTTGTTAACCGTAACAATAACTAGAAAAAAATTAAAAGATAATTATGGATGTAAATAAAATTTTAAGTGCTGATGTGCTTGATATTATCTTCGAAGGAAGAAATAAAGCATATGGCGCTTATGAATTAAGAAGAACTTATAATCAGAGGCTCAAAAAAGCTTTGATTATTACTGGCTCTTTACTTCTGCTTATCTTTATCGGAACTGTCATGGCTAATGTTCTTGCAAAATACAAGAGCAAAAGCAATATTGACGTAATCGATACAGAATTGGCACAAGTAAAAGACGAACCACCACCACCGCCACCACCACCACCTCCTCCAACACCTCCACCTCCGCCAGAAGTAAATCAGGTGAAGTTTACGCCTCCTAAAATTGTAAAGGATGAGGAAGTGGCCCCGGAAGAAAAAATTGAAGAAATCAAAGAAGATCAGGTAATCTCTTCAAAAACTGTAGAAAGTGATAACAAAGATCAAATAGTACAGGCTCCTGTTGAAGATAATTCTAAAGCAGTTGAGTTGCCAAAAGAAGACGATGAAAACAAAGTATTTACCAAAGTAGAAGTAGATGCTTCTTATGAAGGTGGTGAAGCAGGCTGGAGAAGATATCTTTCCAATAACTTGGATGCAGGAGTACCTGGTGAAAATGGTGCAGCTCCGGGAACTTATACAGTAATCGTAAGATTCATTGTGTCAAAAGATGGAAGTGTTAGTGACGTTCAGGCAGAAACCAATCATGGTTTTGGCATGGAACAAGAATCTATCCGTGCCATCAAAAAATCTGGCAAATGGAAACCAGCAATTCAAAATGGTCGTAACGTAACCGCATACAAACGCCAGCCAATTACATGGGTGGTACAAGAATAATTTTTGAATGATTTATTTTAAGACCTCTCGTAAAAACGGGAGGTTTTTTTATGTGTTCAAATTATCGTTTAATCCCTAGCCATTGCCTTAAGGCAATGGCTAGGGATTAA
>CALCNY010000110.1 GCA_937897585.1 uncultured Chitinophagaceae bacterium
GGGAGTGGCGTGTTTCAGCAGTCTTGAGTATGAAGCCGATGACATCATCGGGACGATTGCCAAAAAGGCCGTGCGTGCGAATCCCGATATCGAGGTGTACATGATGACGCCGGATAAAGATTATGGCCAGCTTGTGGAAGAACGCATCAAGATGTATAAACCTGCCTTTATGGGTCGGGGCGTCGAAGTACTTGGACCCAAGGAAGTATGTGCCAAATGGAACATTCAACATGTGGACCAAGTCATAGATATGCTTGGTTTGATGGGTGATGCCGTTGATAATATTCCAGGAGTACCTGGTGTTGGAGAAAAAACAGCAGTGAAACTTTTAAAAGAATATGGCAACCTTGAAAATGTGTTGGCCAATGCTGATAATATTAAAGGCGCTTTAGGTGAAAAAATTCGTAACGGCAGAGATAAAGCTATTATGAGTAAAAAACTTGCCACCATCATTACCAATGTGCCTGTAATTTTTCATGAAGAAGATTTTAGATTGAAAGAATGGAATAAAGATGGACTGACTTCCATTTTCACAGAACTGGAATTTAAAACTTTAGGCAAGCGTTTGCTTGGAGAAGAAATTCCCGTTACGAATGATACAAAGAAACCAATTCCATCAAATGGGCAAATGGATTTATTTGGAAATGCTATTGGAGTAAAAGAAGAAGAAGTCGTTACCAATACAAGCACAGAAGAATTATATACTGTTGTTGATAAAAACATAAACAACACTCCGCATAACTATCAGTTAGCAGTAAACGAAGAAGAGATTGATAATTTGATTTCGTTATTGAAACAGCACAATGAAATTTGTTTTGACACCGAAACCACAAACATCGATGCCAATCTCGCTACTCTTGTAGGTATGAGCTTCGCCATTAAACCTGGAGAAGCATATTATGTGCCTTGTCCGGAAAACAGAGAGGAATGTATCAAGCTCTTATCTAAATTCAGTTCTCTTTTTGCAGATGCTTCTAAAACTTGGATTGGACAAAATATCAAATACGATTTATTGTTATTGAAATGGTATGACACCACATTAGCCGGAAATATTTTTGATACCATGCTTGCTCATTATGTAATAGAACCTGATGGTAAGAGAAGCATGGATGTATTAAGTGCGAAATACTTGGGTTACGAACCGGTTCACATCGAAGAGTTGATTGGCAAAAAAGGAAAGAACCAAGGAAACATGAGAGATGTGGAACTGGAAAAAATAAAAGAATATGCCGGTGAAGATGCGGATATTACTTTACAATTGAAACATCTCTTTGAGCCAAAGATGAAATCTAGTGACGTGGAAAAGGTTTTTGAAGAAGTAGAAAATCCTTTGGTAAAAGTGCTGGTGGATATGGAATTTGAAGGAATCAAAGTAGATGAGCATTTCTTAAATAATTATTCAAAAGAACTTGAAGTAGAAGAAAAAAAAGCTGAAGAACAAGTGTATGAACAAGCAGGTGTTAGGTTCAATCTCGCATCTCCAAAACAATTGGGCGAGGTGTTGTTTGAGAAATTAAAGCTTGATCCTAAAGCCAAAAAAACTAAAACAGGCCAGTATGCAACGGGTGAAGATATTTTAACCAAACTAGCTGTTCAACATAAAATTTGCGACGACATATTAACTTACAGAGAACTGGCAAAATTGAAATCCACTTACGTTGATACATTGCCGTTATTGATCAATCCAAAAACCAGAAGGGTACATACCAGTTACGCGCAGGCGGTTGCGGTTACAGGTAGACTAAGTAGCAACAATCCAAATCTGCAAAACATTCCAATTCGAACAGATAAAGGAAGAGAAATCAGAAAAGCATTTATTCCTCGTGATGAAAACCATGTGTTAGTCTCTGCAGATTACTCTCAAATTGAATTGAGAATTGTTGCGGCAATCAGCGGTGATGAAAACATGTGCGAAGCTTTTAAAACTGGAAAAGATATTCATACGGCAACGGCTGCTAAAGTTTTCAATGTTGATGAAAAAGAAGTCACTAAAGAAATGCGTTACAAAGCGAAGAGCGTGAACTTCGGTATCATATACGGACAAGGCGCTTTCGGTCTTTCTGAAAACCTCGGTATATCCAGAACAGAAGCCAAAGAAATCATTGACAATTATAAAAAGCAATTTCCCAACATTCAAAAATATATGGATGACACCATTGCTTTTGCAAAAGCAAACGGCTATGTACAAACGCTGATGGGAAGAAAACGCTGGTTGAAAGACATCACGTCTTCCAATTTCACTGTTCGTGGTTTTGCGGAAAGAAATGCCATCAACTCTCCTATTCAAGGAACTGCTGCTGATATGATAAAGCTCGCTATGATTAATATTCATGAGGCTTTTAAAAAGAAAAACTTCAAATCAAAAATGCTGTTGCAGGTACATGATGAATTGGTGTTTGATGTACTGAAATCTGAAATAGATTTGGTGAAGCCTGTAATTCTGGAGTGTATGCAAAACGCGCTTCAATTGCCAAACCACGTTCCTACTGATGCAGAAATCGGATCTGGTGACAATTGGCTTGCCGCTCATTAATAAAAATAAAAATGGAAAAACCTTTATTAGTTTATTGTTACGACGCCTATTGCGGTTGGTGTTATGGATTCAGTAAAGTGATGACTGCTGTTGCAGAAACTTTCAAAAATGATTTGAATTTCGAAGTATTAAGCGGAGGTATGATCTTACCTGAAAAACCTGTTCACATTGGGGTGAGCGCAGATTATATTTTAAAAGCGATTCCCAACGTGGAAGAAACTACCGGTATAAAATTTGGCAGTGATTTTTTATGGCATATCAAAAATCCTGATGATAGCGATTGGTATCCTAATTCAGAAAAGCCAGCCATTGCACTTTGTATTTTCAAAGAATATTTTCCTGAACGCGCTATTGAGATCGCATCAGATTTACAATATGCATTGCATTATGAAGGCAGAGATTTAACTGATAATGAAGCCTACCGCCATTTATTGGATAAGTATAGTATCAATCCCGAAATATTTTATGAGAAGCTAAACAGTGAAGAATATAAAGATCAAGCTCATTATGAATTTTCTTTGGTACAACAACTAAAAGTAAATGGTTATCCAAGTGTTTTCATTCAAACCAAAGAATCTACGTTTCATATGGTGGCGAGGGGTTATACAAGTGAAGAAGATTTGACGGAAAGGATCAGGAGTGTGTTGGGATAGAGATGGATGGAGCTGGATAAGCTAGATAGGCTGGATAGGCTAGATGCTGGATAATGGATGCTAGATACAGGCGCCGGTCTAAAGACTGGTGTCATACAGAACCAAGCAGTATCAGACTGCGACCCCATTACTTTTTCTTTTTTACAAAAGCATTTTCATAACATTCAATCCATTCGTCAGCACTCATCTTTGCCGTTAATTCACCCAACAATTCAAATGGTATTTCTTCAACCTTTTTAAATCTGATACAGCTTTTCCCCATATCTAATTTCCCTTTTGCTTTTTTTTCAAATTCTTTCTGAAAGCCAGCCGAAAAATATTTGATAAAAGTCCATAAGAATGCTCCGGCAGGCATGTCAAACCCATACCGCTTCCCTCAACTTTTCCTTATATCCCCGATATCCAAAATGCTGTTCTAATT
>CALCNY010000111.1 GCA_937897585.1 uncultured Chitinophagaceae bacterium
TGATCGGGGCAATCCTATGTAGCCTATGTTTATTTTTGTTTCCTTTTAGCAGTGCATTGTGGATGGCCGTTGGATTGCTTTGGATTTTAGATGCAGCTAACAATACTGCCATGGAGCCATACCGTGCATTTATTGCAGACAAGCTTCCTAACGAACAACATCCAACTGGATTTTTAACACAAAGTTTTTTTACGGGACTAGGCATTACGCTTGCTAACTTATCATTATTCTTTTTTCAAAAAAATTTTTATTTTGAGAGTAGCTATTACACCCACATAACATAAATACAGCAAATAACAATTTCATAACGGGTACAATTAAAAATTACTATTGAAAATAACTTTTGTATTTATAAAAAATACAAATGCAATATAAGTTTTCAATAAGCTTTTTGCCAAGTACAATCATCACAAAAAGATGTGACAAGTAATCTGTTAAAATATTCTTCGTTCAAAATTAAGAAAATAAAAAAGAGGCTATTATTTTTAATAATAACCTCTTTTTTCAATAACCAAAACTATCTTACTGCAACACAGTATCCTCCGTATTGAATTCTCAACCATGTTTTAAATTTATCTTCATTTTCAAGCAAGTCTTGAGCATATTTCATCACCATCAATTCTTGATATTCTTCTTTTCTAACTTTTCGGAAATTTCCATTATCCATGAATCCAATGATAGAGCCAGAACCAGCGCCATTGAAATAATAAACGGGTAAACCTTTTCTGTCGTATACAGGTTTTTCAACTGGTACCGATGGTATTGCTGCTATTGATTCTTGTTTTATAACTACAGGTATTACTGGTGTTGTCATAACAGGTTCTTGTTTAATAGCCTTAGATTGTGTTTCTGTTTTAACAATAGCTGGTTCAATTGGCGTATTCACTTTTAGTGGAGCCGGTGCTTTTGCTAATTGTTTTTCCTTTTTAGGTGGTGCGGGAATGTTGTAATCATTTTTCAAAATTTCTTCCCTAGTGGTTTTTTCTGCGCTTGTAAGCATAGAAGCTGGCTTAACAATAACGGGAATGTATAAAGGTATATTTACTATATCTCCAAAAAACACACTGCTTGAATCGATACATTTGTATTCATTCACAACAACTGGGCATACTCGATTATCGTAAATAGGTTCAGGAGCCTCTTTGTTTACAATTTGATTTTCAAGTTCTCGCTGATAAAAACGATATTCATCAATTTCCTGATAATAGTCTTTATAGGTTATATCCTTATAATTGGGATTAGGTTTTGTACTGGCAAATTTGTCTTCTTGTGCTGAGTTTAATTTTTCATTTCTGATCAACACAAAAATGCTTCTAGCCTGTTGTAACTTGTTGAAAACATCTCGTTTGTCGTCTTCATTTACAATTTTTACCGTCCTGGTTTTTACATAAAGTTTATTGTTTTCAAAAAAATCCTGCACTTTGACGGCGTTGTTGTAAAGTACCATACTATCCTGTAAAGTAGGGCAGTCTACTCTTCGGCCATAAACATTTGTACATTGGGAATGGGCAAAAAAGGGTATCATCATTGCGATGGCAAGGGCGTATTTCATGGGGTTTAGGTTTAGCTTATTAAATAACTACTTTTTTAAGAATTTATTATCTTATAATGCAAATATTTTGCCAATTCAGGTCATATTCCGACAAATAAATTTCCCCTTAATAAAAAATAATTCATTTCAAAATTGTTTAATCATTCTAAAATGACTTTTTAAAATGAAAGCTATATGAACTATTAATCGTAACATTGCGATTAATATGGGAGCAACAAAAACTATAGATTACCGAACAAAAGAAATGGCTATTGCTAAATATGCAAAAGCATTGTCACATCCTGCAAGAGTTGCTATAATACACTTGCTATTAAAAAAACAATCCTGTATTTGTGGAGACATCGTTGATGAGTTGCCATTATCACAAAGCACAGTTTCGCAACATTTAAAAGAATTAAAACAATCCGGACTTATTAAAGGAGATATTGATGGAGTTTCAGTTTGTTATTGTATTGATGAGAAAGAATGGACAAAAGCAAAAAGTATATTAGCGACTATGTTTGAGACTACTGTTGCTAAAAATAAATGTTGTTAAAATTATTTCATACCTATGAATAGTTACCTATCTCCAAACCATTAAATACATTTTGCAAACCAGGATCTGGTTGTTGTTAATCATTATTTCAGATGAGAAGTTATATTACCGAAACATTAGGAACTTTTATTCTTATTTTTTGTGGAACCGGCGCTATTGTCATCAATCAGCAAACAGGTGGTTCAATTGGGCACATGGGCATTACCATAACTTTTGGTTTATTGGTGATGACACTGATTTATGCTTTTGGTAATATTTCTGGAGCCCATTTAAACCCGGCTTTTAGTATTGCGTTTACAGTTGCCCGTAAGTTTCCTGCAAATAAATTAGTTCCTTATATTTTTAGTCAGCTACTTGGGGCCGTAATGGCAAGTTTCATTTTAAAGTTATTATTTCCTCAAAATGAAATGCTCGGCGGTACATTACCATCAGGAACAGAAATGCAATCATTTATTTTAGAAATTTTCCTAGCCTTTTTTTTAATGTTGGTTATTTTAAATGTTGCGCATGGCAGCAGAGAACAGGGCTTGTTTGCTGGAATAGCTATTGGTTCCACTGTATTACTTGAAGCGATGTTTGCCGGTCCAGTATCTGGAGCTTCTATGAACCCTGTTCGCTCTATTGCTCCGGCATTGGTTTCGGGTCACTTAGAACATTTATGGATATATATAGTTGCTCCGATAGTGGGAGCGATTGCCGCAGTTCCAGTATGGAAATTTATTTCGAACAAAAATCAAACATCATCTTAAATACAATTCACAGAAATGAAAAAAATTCTTGTATTATGTACAGGCAACAGTTGCAGAAGTCAGATTGCCCATGGATATTTAAAAAATCTCACTGAAGGGAAAGCAGAAGTTTACAGTGCTGGTGTGGAAACCCATGGTGTCAATCCAAAAGCCATTGCCACTATGATTGAAGATGGCATTGACATTTCGATGCACACTTCCAATAATATTTTGGAATATAAGGATGTTGATTTTGATTATGTGATTACTGTTTGTGATAACGCAAAAGAAAGATGTCCTTATTTTCCCACCAAGGCTATAAAGTTTCATTACAATTTTCCGGATCCTGCCAAAGCAGTTGGAAGCGAAGCGGAAATTCAATCCCAATTTGCAAGTGTAAGAAAAATGATAAAAGAATATTGTATCAACTTTGTACAGGAGAATATTTAAAAATGTTAAAAATAAACTAATGAATTAATTGATTAAACTTGCTTGTTTTAATTGATTCTATCGCAGGCTTTTAAATAATTAAAATAAATTATTTTTTACACTGTATTCGAAGGACAAAAATAAAGTATATGATTAAACATTCATTAGTAATTGTGATGTTCATCTTAGGGTTCAGCAACTCATCAGTAAAAGCTCAAGCAACACAACAACCAGATTCATTAGGGTTACCCGGCGACAATCTTAATTTATATGCTGTAATGCAATTATTCCAGAATTCCGAAACTTTGGAAGGTTTTGAAAAAACTTTAAATGCAGAAGACACAAAAATCAATAATCTCGATTTAAATAATGATGACAAAATTGATTATATCCGAGTCGTTGATAATGTAGATAAAGAGGTACATAACATTGTTTTACAAGTACCCATTAACGACAAAGAAAATCAGGATGTGGCTACCTTCATTGTTGAAAAAAACAATAAAGGAGGCGTTGATATTCAGCTTATTGGAGACGAAGATTTATATGGCAAAAATTATATAGTTGAACCTAATTATATTGATACTCCTGCAATTACATCAACTAAAGAAACACCGAATCCAGGATATGTAAAACAATACGCCCAGAAAACGACAGATTCAAAAGGAAATACCACCATTATCAACAATTATACTACTACCCAAACAGCTTCATGGCCTGTTGTGAGTTATATATTTAGGCCAAATTATGTGGCATGGATATCGCCCTGGAGATGGGCTTATTATCCGTCATATTGGAATCCATGGACGCCATGGTATTGGCATCGTTATTACGGCTATCACTATAATAATCGATATTTTTATTTTAGAGATTACCGTTTCTGTCATTATTATAGAAATCCTGTTGTTTATCAAAATTATTACTCAAGAAGAAGTAACTCTTTAGTTATAAATATTAATATTAAATCTGGTAAATACAGTAAATGTTACGCTCACCCAGAATCCAGATTCATAGGGAAAAGAGATTTTTACAGAGATTCAAAAAATAATCACAATAGAATTAATAGAGGTTATTCTGATTTCAATGTTGGTAAAACTCCAACAAAATTTGCAAACGTCAATTCGCCTACACCTAATATTAATAAACCAAAACATCAAGCAACTCATAAAAGTAAAGATCACCCCATATTTAATAGTTCAAACCAACATGAAAATATGGAAAGAAGGCCATTTAACAGAGAAGTGGGAAATCATTCTTCAGGAAGAGGCGAAAGAAGAAGGCCAAAATAGATTAAAATTAGGTATAAAAAAAGGCAGATTCTTGAAATTGAAGCTGCCTTTTTAATATTATGATTCTTTAAATCGATCCCCCCTCTACCAAAACCACTTCAATCATTTGATTTTTGCTTAGAG
>CALCNY010000112.1 GCA_937897585.1 uncultured Chitinophagaceae bacterium
CCGCACAATTCAATAACAATATCGATGTTTTTGGAAATGCGATGAATATAAATGGATATTATTTCGATGGAAACGAATGGAGTTCTGCAAACAGCAGTTCAAACACAAGCCTCTATCGTATAACAGTTCCTGTTAGTAACACTCAAGGAATCATTTCAGGCATGAATGCTTTTGTTTATCTTGGTAGCAAAGTGTATTTACAAGGCGCATACAATAACATAACGGGATTGATGGACGATAAATTAAGAACACCAGTTCTGTACCTTCCTCTCACAGATCCTTATTCCACTAATATTTATGCAAGTAATTTTCAGCACGTACATCATCCTATCTCAGAAAGCATTGACAGTTCGGTTTTAGCTGATCAAACAAATGATAGCAACAATATTGTCGATTGGATTTTTCTTGAATTAAGAAATCAAAACACAATTGGCAATTCTATTCTTGCCACAAGAAGTGCGTTGATACAAAAAGATGGAGATATTGTGGATACGGATGGGAAAAGTCCGGTTACCTTTAATTACATTCCACAAGGTAATTATGCTTTGAGTGTTAGACACAGAAATCATTTGGCGTTAAGTTTGAATCCTGCTCATGCAATGACATTGTCGGAAAATAAATCAACTGCATTTACTAGCAATCTCATTGATTTGAGCACAATGCCCAGTAACCAAGTTTATGGCACTAGTTATGGATATGCATTAGGCACACATCCTACTTTAAACAATATCCGTTTGATGTGGGGTGGTAATGCTAATGGTAATAACAATATCAGGTACTCTGGCTTTTTAAACGACAGAGCTGCTATTCTTACAGATTTAAATAACAATGAAAATAATATATTAACAGGTTATTACAGAGCAGATGTAAATATGAACGGCACCGTTAATTATACAGATACCAATAGTGACAAATCATTTTTACTTCAAAATATTTTAAATAACTCTGAAATAAAAATCATTCAACAGGAATTGCCACAGTAAAAAACAAACTGAGATTTTGATAAAAAAAAATGTCATAGTATTATTTTCTTTTCTCTTGATGCTAACGATATCAGTTGCAAAAGGACAACTTGCAGGTCAAATTTTTAGTGGCACCATCAGAACAGGAAGTAACGCCAATTCAATCGTCATTTCCATCAAACCCAATACCAGCTTTACAGGAAAATTCACCAATCTTCAGTTTACAGTTCAATTACCAAACTCTATTTCTCCTCAGCCCAATGCCACGATTAGAAATAATTTCCTTAGCAATATTCTATCAACTTCAAATTACATTTATACGATAACCAACGAGGAAGGATTTTATAATTTCTTATTCAATATAAATAGCAATGCCACTCCAGATTATAATTTCATTTCCGGAGTGAGTATTGATGTTTTGGAAATAGAATTCACAAATGCTCAATTGGGAATTGTAGCTTACAGCAGATTAGGTCACTTAAACAATGGCGGTGCGCTAAATGGACAAATGTCTTTTTACACTGAAATCAGCGGCAATGACAACACCGATTATACCAATATGTTTTATGGCATAGGCGCGTCTAATCATGGGAGTTACAATGGTTATTCTTATGTGCCTGTTCAAAATATTATTGTAGCACTAAGCGACATCGAATTAAATGTTTTGAAAAATGAAAATCTTGCAGACGTCAGCTGGAATGTAATCAACCAAAAGGACAATGTCATTAATTATGAAGTTGAAAAAAGCAATAATGGTATTCAGTTTAGGAAAATAGGCTCCGTAACGCCTTCCCCTACTCACATTTATCATTTCACAGATAACCTGTCTTCTCAATCTGATGGCTATGTTTTTTACAGAATAAAAGAAATCAGCTCCGACAACAATATCAAATACAGTGAGATTAAATCTTTACAATTATCAAAATTAACTTACACTACATTATATCCTATACCTTGTCATGATATATTAACTATAGTCACACATGTGGATTTCGACTTCAACACCTCTGCAAAAATATTTGATGAATCAGGGAAATTATTATTGACAAAACAAACTGCCATTCATAAAGGAAAAAATATGATAAGTTTGGATGTCTCCAATTTACCCAAAGGCAATTATTTCCTTGAGATTGCGAATGCCTTTACTACTAAAAAGTTTGTGAAACTGTAATCATTGAAGTTTTACGAAGCGATTTCATCCTCTACAAAATACATATCTATTTCGCCTTTATTCTTTGCTGCCAATTTGCCTCTGTAAGTACAATTGAAATTATCTTTTATGAGCTGATAGGTAGTTTCGCTGATGTTTACTTTGCCGGGCTCACCAGAAGACTCCATTCTTGATGCTGTATTAACTGTATCTCCCCAAATATCATAAGCGAATTTCTTAATTCCTACAATTCCTGATACTACAGGTCCAGTGTGAATTCCAATTCTGATTCTAAAAAATAATTTACCTTGAGATTGTTTTATTTCATTGTGTTTGTTCATGAATGTTATGATTTCCAATGCTGCATTAACAACATCTTCAGGATGTGTGTTGCCCGTAGTTGGTAATCCTCCTGCAGCCATATATGAATCTCCTATCGTTTTAATTTTTTCCAATCCAAATTTTTGCATAATATGGTCAAAAGCTGAAAAACATACGTTGATCTCAGCAACTAGTTCTTCAGGGGTCAAAACTTCTGAAACTTTAGTAAAATCTTTGAAATCTGTAAATAAAACTGTTACAGAATCATAACTTTTTGCAGTTGCGTATCCTGTTCTTTTTAGTTCTTCCGCAGTTTCTTCCGGAAGGATGTTCAACAACAGCTCTTCGCTTCTTTGTTTTTCTTTGGAAATCTTATTGCGTTGTTTTAAAAATATTCCGGCGAAAATAATAACGATGGCAAAGCCGATAATGAATGAATTGCGAATCATTTTTTGGCGCTGGATAGTTTGCTCTTGAAGAATTATTTCTCCTTCTTTTTCACTAATATTTTGATTGAAAATCCTTGAAGAAATCTCCATTTCCTTTTCTTGATTATAAATAGAATCTTTTACTAACAATAATAATGACTGAAATTTAAATGCATTATTATAATCAGACAGCTTACTATATGATTCAGAAACACCTTGATAAAGATCCTTAAGTTCATTATTAGCTTTAATTTCTTTGGCAATTCTTATTCCTTGAACAAAATAATCAATAGC
This sequence comes from uncultured Chitinophagaceae bacterium, assembly GCA_937897585.1. Classification (GTDB taxonomy): domain Bacteria; phylum Bacteroidota; class Bacteroidia; order Chitinophagales; family Chitinophagaceae; genus Ferruginibacter. The sequence continues at coordinate 3,156 of CALCNY010000112.1, forward strand.
TTTTTCTATTTCTTCCTTTTGTTTATAAGTGTTTCCCAGAGCAAGTAATGATTTAGTCATATCCAATTTACCATTTAACTTGCGGGCAATTTCAAGTGCCATATTCTGATACCAAATTGCCAATTTATAATTCTCTTCTTTTGCATAAACTTTACCAATATAAATATAAGAATAAGGTGCATTTTCTGTCCCATCAAAAACAATTAATGATTTTTTTAAATAAAACTTAGCTGAATCCAGCATTCC
>CALCNY010000113.1 GCA_937897585.1 uncultured Chitinophagaceae bacterium
AAGTATCAGATCAGCCTGAATGGATTTCTAAAAACATTAAAATAATAAAACCTGAATAATTGAATTTTATGATTAAAAAATTATTTCTTTTAGTATTGTTGTTTCAAATTGGAACAGCTTATTCACAAAGTCCTATTGTAACATCCTGGTTAAGAAATACTACTGGTATCAAAGGTCGACATTATGTAAGTGGTAATCCTACACCCATTCAGGATAATGATTCAGCGAATGTGCAACAGGTATTTTATTCAGCTACTTGGGCATATATCAGAACCAAAGGAATACCTGCGTATATTACAGGCCCCTTTTTGGATGGTAATCCATCTATAGCCACCAATCAAAATGCGATATTTAAATTCCCATTGAATCCTACGCAAAATACAGGAACACCCACCAATACAACAGGAGGAAACATTGGTGTATTTATCAATGGTGTGGCGTTGTTTGATTATCGTGATGGTGTGTCATGGAAAAATTCAACCAATTCATTGTGTGGTGGACCTATTCAGCCTCCATGTATGGGTGATGGCGTGTGGAACAGAGATGCTGTTGTTGGTGAGCGTTTAGGATTTGATTGTTCGAAAGCGCATCCTGCTATGGGTAATTATCATCATCATCAAAATCCAAGTGCATTCAATCTTGATTTGAATGTAATCTCTACTGTTTGCAATATATATTCTTCAGATGGTTTGTATGCAATAGATAGCAATGCTCATTCTCCATTGATTGGTTTTGCTTATGATGGCTTTCCAATTTATGGTGCATATGCCTATAAAAATGCAAATGGTACTGGAGGAATTGTGAGAATGAAATCAAGTTATACGTTAAGAAACATTACTACTCGAACAACTTATTATACTGGAACTACTGTTACAGCAGGTCCTCCCGTAAGTGCTACTTATCCTTTGGGATATTTCAGAGAAGATTATCAATACAATACTACTTCAGCCGCTACACCAGATTATTTGGACGAGCACAATGGCAGATTTTGTGTGACACCAGAATATCCAAATGGCACTTATTGTTATTTCGCAACAGTTGATGCCAGATGGAATTCAGCATATCCGTATGTAGTTGGTCCAACATTTTATGGAGTTAAGAATGCCATTAAAGTACCGGCTATTAATGAGCCTGTAACTCAATATACTGGCGGCGCTGCAGTCTCACCTGTTGTCACTTCCTTGAATTGTTCGGCAGTAAGTTTTTCGGCTTTGGCTTTGGTTAATAATCCATATACAGGTACCGCTACTATACCTTATAACGGAGGAAACGGTGCTGCCTATACGCAGGGAACTTCTATTTCTTCTACTGGTGTAACTGGCTTAACGGCTATTTTACAAGCAGGAAGTTTAGCTAATGGAAATGGTAATTTAACTTATGTTATAACTGGAACGCCAACTACATCGGGTACGGCAAATTTCTCAATTTCTTTTGGTGGACAGTCATGCTCATTTAGTTTAGAAGTGGGGAATGTAGTTCCTTTAAATCCTACTGTAGGCAGTTTGGATTGTATTAATGCACAAGCAACTCCCGGAACTATTAATGTCCCTTATAACGGGATTGTATCTATACCCTATACTGTAGGTAACGCAGCGGCATATACGCAGGGTACTGCCATTGCCTCATCAGGAGTTACAGGATTAACAGCAACTCTGCAAGCAGGAACATTGACCTTCGGAGTTGGCGGTAATCTTACTTATCAAATTTCTGGAACACCTCTATCAGTAGGTACAGCTAATTTTCAAATAACATTTGGTGGTCAGACATGTACATTGAATGTTGTTATTTTGGATGCTAATCCTACATTTCCTGTGATTGGTTCATTGGATTGCGGAAGCGCAATTTTTTCTGCAACACCTTATATAAATTTACCTTTTTCTGCAACGGCTACCGTTACTTATTCAGGTGGTAATGGTGCAAATTATCCTTTTGCTGGTCCGTCTGTGCAGTCGACTGGCGTTACAGGCTTGACATTGGTATTACAACCAGGAACTCTTGCTATAGGAAATGGCACTTTACTATTTAACATCACAGGAACACCAACTGCAACTGGAACAGCTTATTTTAATTTAAATTTTGGAGGAGCCAATTGTATTTTAGCGCTGAATGTACAACTTGCTTCTAATAATAATTCTGAATTGAATTTTATCATCAGGCCTAATCCAGTAAAAGATGTATTGTTTATTGACATTACAAATCCTGACTTTATTCCTTCTAATTTGTGGATTTATGATGAAGCTGGTAGACTGGTGTATAGTTTATCTCAGCCCAATTTATCAACAGGTGTTCCTACAGCAAAATTTTCTAAGGGAACTTATTTGATTAAAATAATGGATGGGTATACAAAGCAATATGTCAC
>CALCNY010000114.1 GCA_937897585.1 uncultured Chitinophagaceae bacterium
GTTCATGCCCAATTTGGTGATTTGATAATTAGTTAATTTGAAATTTAAAACTGCCACATCATCAAATTATCAAATCATCACATCATCAAATTTTTCCCAATTGCTGCATCAAAGCCCTAAATTCTTTAGGCATCTCAGCAGTTAATTCATGATGCGTTCCATGCTCATCATCAAAAATAAGTTTGTAAGAATGTAAAGCCAATCTGCTGATCATTGGTCTTTCCTCTTCATCATGTTTGCTGAGCTTGAATTTCTTTTTGAAGGAAGATAACAAAACGGGTTTCCCATCTCCATACATATCATCACAGGCCAAAGGATGTCCCCAGTTTTTGCAGTGCACTCTGATCTGATGCGTTCTGCCGGTATGCAATTGAAAAGAAACCAATGAGAATTGTTTGTGTGCTTCCAGAACTTCATATCCTGTAGAAGAAGCTTTACCATTTCTATGAATGGTCATCATGCCTTTAATGACAGGATGTTCGGAAATAGGCGCATCGATAAGTCCTGATGCTGTTGCTGGCATTCCCAATACAACACCCAAATAATATTTCTCAATTTTCCGCTCTTCAAAAAGCATTGAAAAAAACTTATGAGTAGTTTCTGTTTTTGCAAATACAATCAATCCGCTAGTGTCTTTATCCAGGCGATGAACGGTGAATATTTGTCCATATTTTTCAATCAAGAATTCTTTAAGAGATTTTTCTGATTGCGCCCTGTCTGGAATACTGAGCATACCGGCAGGTTTGTTGATGGCAACAAACTCGTCATTTTCAAAAACAATTTGAATAGATTGTTTAGTCACTTGCTTTTTGAGATTTCTTTTTAGAAGCGTTTAAATATTTCAGGAGTCGGATTTCTTTTTCACTTAAGAAACGCCATTTGCCTCTTTCGACATTTTTCTTTGTTAGGCCTGCATACATCACTCTATCCAAGCCTTTCACATCGTATTTCAAGTGTTCGAAAATACGCCTTACAATTCTGTTTCTTCCACTATGGATTTCTATACCGATGATGGATTTGTCTTTAGAATCAGCATAAGCCAGACTATCGACAAATACAGGTCCATCCTCCAATATCAGACCCTTTAGAATTTTATCGAAATCGCCCTTTGTTAAAATTTTATCAAGCTTGACTTCATATATTTTTTTAATTTCAAAACTGGGATGAGATAATTTTTGAGTAAGGTCGCCGTCGTTAGTAAACAGCAAAACTCCAGAAGTATTTCTGTCCAATCTGCCTATGGGATATACTCTTTCTGTTGTTGCATTTTGTATTAATTGCAAAACAGTTTTTCTTCCCTGAGGATCTTCAGTAGTGGTGATGTAGTCTTTAGGTTTATTAAGAAGGATGTATTGAAGATTTTTTGTGATGAAGATTTTTTTATTGTTGTAAAAAACTTCATCTTTTGATTCTATTTTAAATCCAGGTTCTGATACCACTTTCCCGTTTACTTTCACCTTTCCTTCTGTTATAATAGAAACTGCATCTCTTCTCGAACAAATGCCGCAATGGGCCAGATATTTATTGAGCGGCATAGAGGCATGATCTGCTTTTGCAGCTACAATTGTTTTGGCTTTTGAATTTGGTGATGACACCTCCTTATTAGTGGTATTTGGAGCTTTTGCAAGAGGTGCTTTTGGGTTGGCTAAGGCAGCTTTCTTTGCCATTCTCGCCTGATATTTCTCCTCTTTTATTTTGTCGAAATAAGCAGCTCTTTCTTTTTTTATTTTTTTCTTTTCCTGGCGAAAAGACTCTTTAATCGCGCTGTTTTTTTTGGGGTTTGCAAATTTCTGAAATGCAGACTGGCTCATGAGTTTAAGTTTTATGCTGTTTTTCAACAGTAATGTAAAACGAAGATACAATTAAATCAGACTAAATGGCACAAAAAAGCGTGCTTATAAAAGCACGCCCTTATTCAACCGACTTTTAAACTCTACTTTTTAATCGCCGATTTATCTTTAGTTTCTTTCTTTTTTCTTTTTTCAAGTGCTTTTATTAATTGCTCTTTGGTAAGAATATTCATTCTGGCCTCTCTTGCATTTTTGATTGCAGCTTTGATTTGTGTTTTCTTTTCCTGGTCGTTTAGTTTGCTATTGTTTTTAATACTCTCTACATCCGCTTTCGTTTTTTGACGTAGGGCATTCATTTGTTTTGTTTGGTCTTCAGTAAGGTTTAAAGCTTCTTTCATTTTAGCCATTTTTTTCTCATATATCTCATTTTTCTTATTCTCTCTCTCGGCTTTCATGGAAGCTATTTTGTCTTTTTGTTCTTTGGTTAAAACAGCTTGTCTTTTAGACCGCATTTCATTTCTGATAGCAGTTTTTTTATCATTAAATTCTTTGACTGTGATGGTTTGTTGGAGATTCAATGCTTCCATTTTCTTCTTTTCTTCAACGCGAATGGCTTGCATCTGAGACTTTTGATTTTCGGTAAGACCGATTGCTTGCATCATCTTCGATTTCTGTTCTTTTCCTGAATGATGCTGGCGTTTTTCATTTTTTTTGCCTTGGTGCATTGCATCTTTATTGCATTTTTCCTGGGCAATGCTACATGTGAAAGAAAAAATTGAAAAAATGAGAATTATATACTTTTTCATAAACCTTGTTTTTAAGCAGGGCCTATGACTATAAGTGATAATTTGGGTTTAATCACTTAAAAAAAAATAATTAGAATATTTTAGGAAACAGATAATTTGTCTTTGTTTGCTAGTTGTCCGCAAGCAGCATCGATATCTTTGCCACGGCTTCTTCTCACTCGAACATTCACTCTATGTTTTGCGAGGTGATCAGTGAATTGCTGGGTTTTATCTTCATCAGGCTTTACGAATTCTGCACCAAATATTGGGTTGTATTCAATTACATTAATAAGATGAGTTGGGATTTTTCTATAGATTTTAATCAATTCATCAGCATCTTCTAAGCTGTCATTTCTATCCTTAAATAAGATGTATTCAAGTGTAATGTCATTTTTGGTTTTATCGTAGAAATAATTCAAAGCCTCAATCAGCAAATCAATGGTATTGCTTTCATTGATGGGCATGATTTCATCTCTTTTTTTATCGGTAGGAGCGTGCAAAGACAAGGCTAAATTGAATCTCACCTGATCGTCGCCTAATTGCTTTATCATTTTGGCTACTCCTGCAGTGGAAACTGTAATTCTTTTCGGACTCATGTTCATGCTATCAGAAGCAGTAATGCGGTCTATTGATTTTAAAACATTTTTATAATTGAGCAGCGGTTCACCCATACCCATGTAAACGATATTGGTTAGCTTTTTTTGGTACATTTTTTCACTTTGCTCATTTAACAAAGCCACTTGATCGTATATCTCTCCAAAATCTAGGTTTCTCTTACGGTCCATTTTACCAGTAGCACAAAACTTGCAAGTCAAGCTGCAGCCAATTTGAGAAGATACACAAGCCGTATTTCTTTTTTCTGTGGGAATGAGAACACCTTCAATCAAATGTCCATCAAAAGTTTTGAATCTAGACTTTATCGTACCATCATTACTATTTTGGATAACATCTACTTTAATGGCATTTAATTCAAAATCTTCGGCAAGTTTTTTTCTCAAATCAAGCGAAAGATTGCTCATATCATTGAAATCTCTGGCATTTTGCTTCCATAGCCATTCGTAAGCCTGTATCGCTCTGAATTTTTTATCGCCTATTGACTCAAAATACTCCTTTAATTGGGGTAAGCTGAGTTCTCTGATATTTTTTGGAGTTACCATGGCACAAAGATAAACAACCTTGCCTTGAATTTAACCGCAGTAATAAGTTACTTACCGAAAGCCATTATATTTGTGTTACTCAATTTTGAATTGAATTGCTTTGAATTGAAAAAAAACAAATCATGGAAACAGTTTATGTTATAGATTCAGTAAGAACTCCAATTGGTAAATATGGCGGTGCCTTATCGACAGTTAGGCCTGATGATTTGCTGGCGTTAGTCATCAAAGCTTTAATCGGTAGAAATAAAAACATTGATGTTAATGCCATTGAAGATGTAATTGCAGGTGCTGCAAATCAAAGTGGTGAAGACAATAGAAACGTGGCAAGAATGGCGGCTTTGCTTGCCGGTTTACCTGCTTCAGTTGCAGGAAATACAGTGAATAGGCTTTGTGCCAGTGGACTTCAAGCCATTATGGACAGTGCCAGAACCATAGCTTGCGGGGATGCTCATATGATGATTGCTTGTGGTGTAGAAAGTATGAGTAGGGCTCCATTTGTGATGCCGAAAGCGACAACGCCTTTCGATAGAAATGCACAAGTTTTTGATACCACAATGGGATGGCGTTTTATCAATAAAAAATTATCTGAAATGTATTTCCCATATTCAATGGGAGAAACTGCCGAAAATGTAGCTCGCCAGTGGAATATCAGCAGGCATGCACAGGATGAATTTGCCATGACAAGCCAGCAGAAATATGCAATAGCCCATAAGGCAGAAAAATTTAAAGATGAAATCATTCCTGTTCAAATTCAAGTAGGTAAAGATGTTTTTGATTTTGAACAAGACGAACACCCAAGATTATCCTCATTAGAAAAATTGGCCCAATTAAAACCAGCATTTATTAAAGATGGAACTGTAACAGCAGGTAATAGTAGTGGGATAAATGATGGCGCATCTGCCATGTTACTTGCAGGAGAAGCCGCTGTAAAAAAATTCGCATTAAAACCAATTGCCAAAATAAAAAGTATGGCAGTTGCCGGAGTAGAACCTGCCGTTATGGGAATTGGCCCATTGCCAGCTACGCAAAAAGCATTGAAAAGAGCAGGTTTGACAGTGGGCGATTTGGATTTAATAGAATTGAACGAAGCTTTTGCCTCTCAAAGCATTGCTTGTATTCATGACCTCGGGCTTGATCTGGAAAAAGTAAATGTAAATGGAGGTGCCATTGCATTAGGTCATCCATTAGGCTGCAGTGGGGTAAGAATTTCAACAACCCTTTTACATGAAATGAAAAGAAGAAAAAGTAAGTATGGACTGGCAACAATGTGTGTGGGCGTAGGACAGGGAGCGGCGGTTATTTTTGAAGGGGTATGATTGAATATTATGTAGGTTCAATAGGTTCAAAATGTTTAAAAGGTTCAAGATGTTTGTAATAAAATCGAGAGCCAACCAAACAATAAACAACAAACAATTATTTTAAGTAGTCAACTAATTCCCCAAACCCAACATTTTCCTGAGCTCCCGTCTTTAAATTCTTTACCACTGCATTTTTTTCTTCAATCTCCTTGCTCCCAATGATAATGACAAAGCTTATGTTCTTTTTGTCAGCGTATTTGAATTGTTTATCCATTTTGGAAGTTTCGTGAAAGAGTTCACAGGAAATGCCATGTTCACGCAAGGGCTGCATAAGTTTGTAAGCAAATTGACTTTCATTTTCGCCCATATTGAAAAACAATGCCTTCGTACCTATTTGTAAATTTTCAGGGAATAAATTCAGCTCTTCCATTACATCATAAATCCTGTCGACACCAAAGCTGATGCCAACTCCAGGGATATTGGGAACGCCAAAAAGCTCAGTTAGATTATCGTAACGGCCACCACCACCAATGCTTCCCATTTGAACTGTATCAGGCGCTTTAACTTCAAAAATGGTTCCGGTATAATAGTTCAATCCTCTTGCCAAAGTAAAATCAATCTCAATGTTATAAGATAGACATTCACTTAAAATATAACTGAGTTCATTTGCTCCTGAGTTGACATTTTCATTGTTTTCTAGTAAAGAAACAATCTTGTTTAGTTTCTCCTGATTACTGCCACTAATGCCCAGGTATTTTTCGATTATGCTTACCTGTGAGTCGTTCAATCCTCTTTGAACGAGCTCTGCTTTTACTTTTTCGATTCCGATTTTATCCAGCTTGTCTATGGCTATAGTTATGTCTGTTAAAAATTGGTTGCCTCCACATATTTCAGCCAATGCAGAAAGGATTTTTCTACTGTTGATTTTAAGTGTGTAATCTTTTAATCCCAATTTGGTAAAAACGGAATGATATATGCCTGCTAATTCAACTTCATTTCTAAGTGAAGTACTGCCCACTACATCGGCATCACATTGTGTAAATTCTCTGTATCGGCCTTTTTGTGGACGGTCTGCTCTCCAAACCGGTTGTACTTGGTAGCGTTTATACGGGAACGTGAGTTGTCCATGGTTTATCGCAACAAAACGTGCAAAGGGAATCGTTAAATCATATTTCAAGGCGCGTTCGGTTAATAAGCTGCTGCTTTTCCCTTGCAATACTTTTTCAAAACCTTCTTTTGCTTTATCAGTATTTTTAGGGTCATTCAAACCATTGTTAAGTACTTTGAAAATCAATCTGTCACCTTCCTCTCCATACTTGCCCATCAATGTATCTAGGTTTTCCATGGCAGGAGTTTCTAATGGTTCAAAACCGAAACATTCAAACACATTCTTTATGGTGCTAAAAATGAAATTTCTTTTTCTCACAGTAGTTGCGGAAAAATCTCTCATTCCTTGTGGTAAACTTGGTTTTGACATTATAAAGCTGCTGTTTTGTTTTTTCTTAAATAGTTTTCGATAGATCGGAA
>CALCNY010000115.1 GCA_937897585.1 uncultured Chitinophagaceae bacterium
GTTGTCCAAACTGATTTCGATTGCTTGACTTAAGTAAGCAAGTTTAATCAATGCAAGTTCTACATGTAGCTTTTTATTTCTTGCTTGTTTGTATTGAATAGCTGTGTCTGAAATGATATTCAAAGATGCGATAAGCCATCCTGTATCAGTAGAGGCGGCACTTGAGATGTATTTAGGTTTGAAGTCATCTGCCACTTCAAGAAGTTTTACTGCTTTAGCATCTTTGCTCACGAGTAGATTACGGATAAATTCTGCAAATCCTTCCAGTAAAATATCACCTTCAAATCCTTTTTGATTGATTTCATCATAGAGCAAAAGTGAATCCGCTAATTGTTGTTGTTTCAGTTGTTCTAGCAATTTGAAAAAATAATCTTCATCAAGAATATTTAAATTTTCCAGCGTGTTTTTGTAAGTAATATTTCCACCAGTGAAACTTACTATTTTATCCAAAATACTCAATGCATCTCTAAGGCATCCTTCACTTTTTGTAGCGATCACATGCAAGGCAGCTTTCTCTGCAGTGATATTTTCTTTGCTACAAATATCTTCAAGATGTTCAACCGTATCTTGAGGTGTTATTCTTTTGAAATCAAAAATCTGACAGCGGCTAAGGATGGTCGGTAGTATCTTATGTTTTTCTGTAGTTGCCAGAATGAAAATCGCATAGGGTGGTGGCTCTTCCAATGTTTTTAAAAAAGCATTGAATGCTTGTGTGGTAAGCATATGAACCTCATCTATGATATAAACCTTGTATTGTCCGGCTTGTGGTGCAAAGCGAACTTGCTCTGAAAGATCTCTCATGCCATCCACGCCATTATTACTGGCAGCATCTAACTCGAAAATATTAAATGAAGAACCATGATCAAAAGATTGGCAGCTGTTACATTTATTACAGGCTTCACCATCTTTATCTCTGTTTTCGCAATTGATGGTTTTGGCTAGAATTCTGGCACAGGTTGTTTTACCCACACCTCTTGGTCCGCAAAATAAAAATGCATGTGCCAGCTGGTTGTTGTTAATCGCATTTTTTAAGGTTGTTGTGATATGCGATTGCCCGATTACTGTACTGAAATTCTGTGGTCTGTATTTTCTGGCTGAAACAATAAATTTATCCATAATAAAAATCCGGGCTTATAAAATTCGGGAATCAAATTTAATCCTTTAATGTATCAATTCTACAAAATAGGATGTCTTTTAAATGGAATCGTTTGGTCAAACATATACCTATAAGTAGCCAACTTTCTGGAAGTATATACTTCTCCTAAGTTTTGAGCGATATTAAGCATTTTTGGATTGAAATCTCCTATCCACTGCATTTCATAATCAGTATAATGAACATTATTTGATTGTAAAACTTTTGCAGATTCTGCAATGATATAGGCATCCACACCCATTCCCTGAAATTCAGGAACAATGCCAAAAACCAATCCTGTGAATTTTTTATTTGGCTTAAATGCTTTTAACCAGAGGAAATATAATTTATGAACCAAACCGAATTTTCCGTTCAGGTGCTTAAACCACTGGTTTAAATCCGGAAGGTTGATGAAAATGGCAATAGGTTTTTCATTGTAATAAGCGAACCATAAAATTCTTTCGTCCATTACAGGTTTCATTTTTTTAAACATGATTACCACCTGTTCTATCGTTAATTGCTTTAATCCACCATGGCCAGCCCAGGCTTTGTTATAAACTTCGGTGAAATCTGCAGCATATTTTTCCAGTTGTGATTTTTTTAAAAACCTTGCAGAAAATCCTGGATCTTTTTCTACTACATCATGCCGTTCCCAAATTCTTGGCTGCAATGGTTTTTTAATTTTCATGCCCACACAAATCTGCTCATAAAAACATTTGAATCCGTAGTTTTCAAACAATGTTTTGTAATAAGGCGGGTTGTAATTCATGCCGTAAAGAGGCTCAATAAAACCTTCAGTTACCAATCCCCACCATTTGTCTCTTTCTCCAAAATTAATCGGGCCGTCCATTGTTTGCATGCCTTCATTGATCAGCCAATGTTTGGCATTATTGAAAAGCAAATCAGCAGCATCTTGATTATTGATGCACTCAAAAAAACCCATTCCGCCTGCTTCACCTTCATCTCCTTTATTCTTGTATTTTTTATTAATAAACGCAGCAATTCTACCAATCAATTCGCCTTCCTCATTCTTCAAAATCCATCTTTGAATTTTTCCAAAACGAAATGCTTTATTTTTTTTTGCATCAAACACTTCTTCAACATCCTTATCCAAAGGCCGTATCCATTGTTTGTCATTTTTATAAATGATTAAAGGAACACTCATAAAAAGTTGGTGAGTTGCCTTATCGTTTACGGGAATTATTTGCATTGTGTTATGTGTGGATAGTCGATTGAATGAAAATTATTGCGATTTTTTTCTCATCTCGTTTGCTGTTTGAGTACTGCCATCGTGGCTCCATCCCGGAGGCATAAATAAATATTTCAGCTTGGTTGAAAAAGAAACATTTTTCTTAAGATCTTTTCCTATTGTTTGCCATTCATGAAAAATTAATCTGAAGGGATTGTTTGTTTTTTCAATGGGTTTGGTCAGTCCATATTTCACAGGCTCTTCATCAAGCTCTTCTTGAAAGGTTCCAAAAATCTTATCCCAGATGATGAGGCACATGCCCATGTTCTTGTCTAGATATTTCACATTACTCGCATGATGTACTCGGTGATGAGAAGGACTTACAAAAACAGATTCAAACCAGCGTGGCATTTTTTTTACATATTGTGTATGAACCAATATGCCATAGGTTTGAGTAAGTGAATACATGAAGATAATATCCAAAGGCTCGAAGCCCATTAATGCAATTGGAATAAAATAAATAAATCTGTAAACTGGTTGAAATACTGAAGACCTAAACCCTGTTGTTAAATTGTATTCATCTGAAGAATGATGCGTTACATGTACAGCCCAAAATACTCTGCAATAATGATCTACTCGATGTTCAAAATAGAAAGCTAGATCTTCCAGAAAAAAAAGTAAAATCCAGTAGGCATAACCATTTTCGATTTTCATGAAATGATGATTGTAACACCAAACCAAAACCGCTACATAAAAAAGTGTTCTGAAAAGTAAATCGAGCCCAGCATTGCTTAAGGTAAAAAACACATTTTCAAGCGTGCTTTTGAGGGAATAATATTTTCGGTGTTGCCAATTGCTCATCACCATTTCGATTCCGATAATAACACTGTAAAATGGAATGGAAAATAATATAAAAAGCTCTTCTCTTGAAGAATGCATATTGATGAGATTGAAAAATGCTATTGAATGACAACAAAATAAAAAAGGAAAGGTTGTTAATTTAAACAGCCATGATTTCTTTTTCTTTTGCCACCAGATGTTTTTCTACTAATGCAATGAATTTATCGGTAGTGTCCTGAACGTCTTTTTCAGCATCCTTGCAGGCATCTTCGCTGGTTCCATCTTTTTGTAATTTCTTGATTTGTTCAATGGCATCTCTGCGAATATTTCTAACAGATATTTTTGCATTTTCACCTTCACCATTACATCTTTTCACCAATTCTCTTCTTCTTTCTTCTGTCAGTGGAGGTAAAAACAATCTGATGTTGACGCCATCATTTTGCGGAGTGATTCCGATATTAGCGGCCATGATTCCTTTTTCTATGGGTTGTAACATCGATTTTTCCCAAGGTTGAAGGGAAATGGTTCTGGCATCTAAAATGGAAACGTTGGCTACCTGGTTCAGTGGAGTTGGATTTCCATAGTAATCCACCATAATGCCTTCAAGCATTCCTGGGTTGGCTTTTCCGGCTCTGATTTTAGTTAGTTCTGATTCAAGATGAGCAATCGCCTTGTTCATGGTTGAACTGGTATCTTCAAGTATTGTATTGATGTCTGACATAAATATTTTTATTGGTGCAAATTTATTAAAAACTGCGGGTAAAAATTTAGTTTTTGTTGAAGAAGTTGAAATGGATGCTAAAATTAGTCGACATCAGCAGTTTCTGAAACCAGATTTAGCATTTTGTGTGTACTGAGCAATTCTTTTTCTCTGCTTACAGATTCCTGAGCTACTTTCTTTTTCATTTTTTTCTGACGGAGTTGATAAATGATTCCGGTAGCAGCAAATCCAATAACAAATAATAGACTCAGTAATAAAGTAGTTCCTATATTTTGAAATAAAACTGCAAAAATGATGAATAACAAATTAGCGGAAAAACAAATTAAAGTGGTGCTTCTGTGGTTCAATCCAAGGTCAAGTAAAAAATGGTGAATATGGTTTCTATCCGGACTAAAAGGCGATCTGCGACTTAATATTCGTAAACCAAAAACACGTAAAGTATCAAACAAAGGTATCATCATCACTGCAAAACCAATGGCAGGTGCTGAGTCAAAATGCAAAATAGTAGCAGGGTCTGCTGCAACATTGATAAATTTAATTACAAGAATGGAGTTGATTAATCCTACAAGTAAAGAACCCGTATCTCCCATAAATATTTTTGCTGGAGGAAAATTGTAAATCAAAAAGCTAATCAAGCTACCGGCAAGCGCGAAAGCCATAACTGCATAAGGCATTTGACCGATATAGTAAAAATAAGCTCCAAAAGTAAGTGTGGTTAAAATGCCCAAACTTCCCGCTAAGCCATCAACACCATCAATCAAATTGAAAGAATTGGTAATCACGATAATTGTAAACATGGAAAGTACAATGCTGGCCATATTGGGAATGCCATAAATACCTAAAAACCCATGCATATTGGTTATTTGAACGGCACCAAATTTAATGAGAATGCCCGCAGCAATGATTTGTCCTAAAAACTTTTTGCTGGCTGAAAGAATTAAAATATCATCTTTTAAACCTAGGAAAAAAATAACAATGGCAGCGGCTATAAAGTATTGTAATTCAGAGTTTCCGGATTGAGGAGCGCCTATCAAAGTGGCTATCACGAAGCCTGCAAAAATGCCCAAACCACCAAGGGTAGGTATCACGGCCTTATGCACTTTTCTATCGTCAGGCTCATCAAATAATTTTTTCTCTTTAGCAACCTGAATGATAACAGGAATTGAGAAAAAAGTAATCAAAAAAGAAAGCCCACTGCTTAGTATTATATTGTCCATGAATGAGTAATTAAACCTTCACTACAAAAGTATCAATAATGTTTCAGATAAAGAATAAACAAAATTCATTTAAACTATTAGCTGTGATTTCAAATTTCAAATAAAAAATGAATGTGTTTACAATGTTAAGCTATATTTTTTAAACAAAATAGATTTTTTCATTCTACAGAATAATATCAATTGGGGATTAATTTTTCTTTGTGCTTGATATTAATTGCTTTAGGTTTGCGGGCAAATTATAAAAACAAAATTTATGGCTACACTTCAGGAAACAGCTACACAAGTAAGAAGAGATATCGTAAGAATGGTACATGCGGTTCAGAGTGGGCATCCGGGCGGTTCTTTAGGCTGTACAGATTTTATGACAGCGCTTTATTTTAAAGTTATGGAACACAAAACCGATTTTACAATGGATGGAATTGGAGAAGATGTTTTTTTTCTGAGTAACGGTCATATTTCTCCTGTATTTTATAGCTGCTTGTCAAGAAGCGGATATTTTCCTGTAGCTGAATTATCAACTTTTAGAAAATTGAATTCACGTTTACAAGGTCATCCAACTACCCATGAACATTTACCAGGAGTAAGAATGGCGAGTGGTTCATTAGGTCAAGGGTTAAGTGTAGCAGCAGGAGCTGCAATAGCAAAAAAATTGAACAATGATAATCATGTCGTTTATTCATTGCATGGTGATGGCGAATTGGATGAAGGACAAAATTGGGAAGCTGTACTTTTTGCAGCGCATAAAAAAATTGATAATCTGATTGCTACTATTGATTGTAATGGTCAGCAGATAGACGGTTCTACAGATAAAGTTCTTGGCTTAGGAAATTTAAGAGCCAAATTCGAAGCATTCGATTGGCTTGTAATGGAAATGGATGGCAATGACATGGATGAAGTTGTTGCTGGTTTGGCCAAAGCAAAATCAATGCTGGGTAACGGAAAGCCTGTTGTTATTTTAATGAAAACGGTCATGGGTAAGGGCATTGATTTCATGGAAGGTACTCACGAATGGCATGGCATCGCACCCAATGATGAACAATTGAAAAGAGCGTTAGACCAATTACCTGAAACTATCGGGGATTATTAATATTGCAGCGAATTATTATTTCTTAGCAATGTCTCCTGAAAGGGACGTTGCTTTTTTTTGAAATTCAACTTCATTTCAATTCTAAAGATTGGCGCGAAGCTTTAGCAGCTGGTGCCCAGGAAGAAATCAACACAATCATCATTGCGGTTGAGATTACAATGATATAATCTACTGCCAGAAACTTCACTGGGAAATAGTCAATCAAAAAAGAAGCACCACCAATTTTTATAAATTTAAAAGTTACCTGAAGATAGCAGATAATTGAAGCGGTAAATACACCGATGAATGTGCCAATACTTCCTAATAACAAACCTTCACTTAAAAATATTTTTTTAATCTGTAAAGAAGAAGCTCCCATACTTTGCAAAATGGAAATATCATGTTTTTTTTCAAGCACGAGCATGGTTAAGGCGCTTAGCATGTTGAAAGCGGCAATGATAAGTATTAATGTAAGCACCGCATAAATAACCCATTTTTCAGTAGCCATGGTGTTGTACAAATTGGCATTTTGCTGATACCTGTTTTTAACAACAAAGCCAGTTCCTAAAACTTTTTCTACTGCTAGTTTCGCAGCCTCAGCATCGTTTTCATTTTTTAATTTAATTTCTGCAGCTGTATATTGGTTTTTTCCAAGACCAGTTTGTTGTTTTACAAAGTCAATGTTGGTGATGGCATAAGCATTATCGAATTCCTGTTGAACAGAAAATACACCTGCAGGACTGATGATTCCTTCACTTAAAGATTGCAGCGGATCGTTATCGGTGACATTAGATTTTGGTGAAATGACTGCCATTTTTTCTTCGCCAAATTTATTGCTGAGCATGATACCAGCGGCATTCTGAACTCCTGATCCAACAACCATCAGCGGTTGTTCTGCATTGCCAAGATTAAAACTTCCTTTTGTTATTTTTTGAGGAACACCAGAAACTGCAACGAAATTTTCATCCACACCCTTAAGTTGAATTACAGATTGAAATTCGCCGTTTTGTAACAAGGCTTTTTCCTCAGCGATAAACGAAATGCTTTTCAGTTGAGATAAAGCAGAAAGCTGATTGATTTTTTCGGGGCTTAAAAAAAAAGTTTTTCCTGTTGCCGGTTCAATTTTTAAATCACTGTAGAATGAAGTGTAGAGTGATTTAACAAGACCTTCAAATCCATTGTAAACACTCAATACAAGAATCTGGCAGCATGTTGCGAAAGCAATTACGCCTGTAGTTACCCAAGCGATGATATTGATGGCATTCGCCGATTTTTTTGCTTTGAAATATCGCCAGGCAAAATTGAGATACATCTGAGAATTATTTTTTTGGATTGTTTTTGTCTTCCTCAGATTTTATGTCTTTAAATAATTTCTCTATTTTATCAACATAATCAAGTGTGTCATCTATATAAAAACTGAGTTGAGGCATAGATCGGAGTTGGTGTCTTACTCTTGATGTCAACTCTTTTTTGATTTCAAAACTTTTATCTTTTATCATTTGAAGCGCCGTAACGGCATCGTTTACCTTAAAAAAACTAAGATAAATTCTGGCATCAAATAAGTCAGGGGTAATCTTTACACCGGAAATGGAAACCATTCCTCCATCAAGCATGGTAAGGCCCAATCTTTGAAAAATATCATTTAATTCTTTCTCTAAAACTGCAGCTACCTGTTTCTGTCTTTTTCCCTCAATCATTAGTTTCTTATTTTATTAGTTGTAAAATTAGTTACTTTGCTGTTACTAATTTAATAATGAAAAGATATTCAAGGATTTTCAGCTATTTGAGGGAATATAAATCATCAATAGCCACCTATGTTGTTACAATTTTACTATCGATTGTGTTTTCGGTAATGTCACTTGCGATGTTATTTCCGTTTTTACAACTTTTATTTGGTGTGAATGCTGCTACTACCACAACGGTAAAGAGTAATGCAGCCATGCAATGGATTAATAATTATCTGACCAATTTAATTCAATCTGGGGATTCATTTTTCGCACTCAGCGTTGTTTGTGTGATGATTGTACTCTCTATTTTTTTAAAGAATTTATTTCTTTATTTTTCAATGAGAACGCTTGGTCCAGTTAAAAATTCAGTTACCAACAGACTCAGACGAGAGATGTATGAAAAAATATTGAGTTTACCTATAGGTTATTTTACAGAGCAAAGAAAAGGAGACATGATGAGTCGGATGACAAACGATGTTGTTGAAGTTGAAATCTCTGTTATTGGTACACTTGAAGGATGGTTGAAAGATCCCATGGCAATTGTTATTAATCTTGCTGTATTGTTTTACATCAGTCCAAAACTTACCATTTTTATTTTGTTATGCCTACCGATAATGGGTTTTGTAATTGGCAGGGTAAGTCGTTCTTTGAAAAAACAATCTATGAAAGTTTCAGAAAAAAGTGGGGAGACATTTTCAACTATTGATGAAACTTTAGGCGGACTTCGTGTCATCAAGGCTTTTAATGTTGAGAAAAAACTGAAACAAAAATTCAATGATATTAGCAATGAATTTTTACAGGCAAGAAATCAGGTAGGGTATAAACGTGATTTGGCTTCTCCAATGAGTGAATTAATGGGTGTAACCATTTTTGCAGGTATTTTATGGTTTGGTGGAAGATTGGTATTGTCGCACGAAATAGCCATGAATGGTGCTTTGTTCTTAACCTACATGGGTTTGTTTTACAATATTATCGATCCGGCAAAATCAATTTCATCGGCTTTCAGTAATATGCAAAAAGGTGCTGCTGCCATTGAAAGAATTGAACAGGTATTAAAGGCTCCGGTTACAGTAGATGAAAATCCAAATGGAAAAAAAATTGAAACTTTTAATCATTCTATTGAATTCAAAAATGTGAATTTTTCTTATGAGGAAACTGCAATTCTGAAGAACATTAGTTTTAAAATAGAAAAAGGAAAAACCATTGCACTTGTTGGAAGTAGCGGCGCAGGTAAGTCTACGCTTGCAGATTTGGTACCCCGATTTCATGATGCTACAAGTGGAGAAATTTTGGTCGATGGTGTCAACATCAAAGATTATTCTTTGCACTCGTTAAGAAGTCTGATTAGTATCGTAACACAGGAACCAATTTTGTTTAATGACACCATTGCAAACAACATCGCACTGGGTATGGAAAACACAGATATGGACACCATTATTGAAGCTGCTAAAATTGCCAATGCTGATTCATTCATTTGCAAAAAAGAAAAAGGTTACGACACAAATATTGGCGATCGTGGTTCAAAACTCAGTGGAGGCGAACGCCAGCGTATGACCATTGCCAGGGCGGTACTAAAAAATCCTCCGATTCTGATTCTTGATGAAGCCACTTCTTCTTTAGACACAGAAAGTGAAAGACTTGTTCAAGATGCAATTAACAACTTAATGACCAACAGAACCTCAATTGTTATTGCTCACAGATTAAGTACGATTCGTCATGCTGACGAAATTATTGTTTTAAATAAAGGTGAAATTGCAGAGAGAGGAACGCATGATCAGCTCATCAAACATAATGGCATCTATCATAAATTGGTAGAGATGCAAGAGGTGAGATAATTTGATGATTTGAAAGTTTGCCAATTTAGAGTAAATAAAATTGCATAAAAAAAGAGTCTGTCATTTTAAATTGACAGACTCTTTTTTTATTAAGATGTGACTAATTATCAAATCAACACATCACCAAATTATCTAATTATTTAACAATCCCCATTTTCGCTTCGATGCTCAAAGTAGCATGAGGTACGGCTCTCAATCTTGCTTTGTCGATTAATTTACCGGTAACTCTACAAACTCCGTAAGTTTTGTTTTCGATGCGCATTAATGCTTTTTCAAGATGGTCTATGAAAGTAATCTGACGACTAGCCATTTGGCTAAGTTGTTCTCTTTCCATGCTTAAGCTGCCATCTTCCATGGTCATGTATCTGTTTTCACTTTCATCACCACCAGTTTCGTCTTTACGGGTGATTAAACCTTGCAAGTAGTTCAATTCTTTTTTAGCGGCTTCAAGTTTTCTATATATCAAATCTTTGAATTCCATTAATTCATTATCAGAATATCTGGCCATTGGGGCTCCTGGATCATTTTTTTGCTGATCGAGAACTGATTTAGTAAAATCCGGCTGATAAGCACGAGATGTTTTTGTATTTATTTTTGGCAAGGCTACGGGTTTTGCAGCAGGTATTTTGATATCCTTAGGATTCTTAACACTTGCTTTGATGAGTTGATTGGGTTTAACGATCGCTTTAGGAGCAGGTGCTTTTGCAGGCTCTTGTTTTCTTTCTTTTACAACAGGAGCAGGAGCAGGAACTGGCTTCTTTACTTCAGCAACTTTTTTTATAGGAGCTGGAGCAGGCTTTGCAACAACTACTTTTTTAGCAGGGGCAGGAGCGGGAGCTGCTTTTTTTGCAACAGGCTTTACAACAACTGCTTTTTTAGCAGGAGCAGGTGCTGATTTTTTTGCAACTGGTTTCACAACAACTGCTTTTTTAGCAGGAGCTGGAGTTGCTTTTTTTGCAACTGGTTTTGCGGCAGGTTTTTTCACAACAGGTTTTTTGGCAACCGGTTTGGGTGCAGGCTTTGCTGATTTTGGAGCAGGTTTTGCTACTTTTTTAACCGGAGCAGATTTTTTTACTGGCTTTGTAGCCACTTTTTTTGCAGGGGCCGCTTTCTTAGCAGGCTTGGCTGCTGGTTTTTTGGTTGCCATACTAATTTGTTTTTTTGTGAACGCTGAGTATCAGGGGTACTTCATTTACTTCAATGGGTATTCCGGAGATTAAATTGGCTTCGAATTCTAGCGTGTCAGCTTGAATTTCGCGGCAAATATAGTCTTTAAATTTTATTATTGACGCTTGCAATTCAGCATTTTCACTCAACTTAACCACAATTCTGTCTGTTAAGTCATAATTATTTTCCTTTCTTACATTTTGTATTCTGTTTACCAGTTCTCTCGCATTCCCCTCATTTTGAAGGTCTTGTGTGATGGTAATGTCCAAAGCAACAGTCAAAATGCCTTTGCTAGCCACTTCATATCCAGGTATGCTGTCTGTGGATATTTCTATATCTTCAACATTAATTATTATTGGCTCTTCGCCATTTTTTACCTCTTCATTGTTTAAAATAAAATCCCCAGATTGCACTTTTTCTATCATTGTATTATCAAATTTCTCGATTTCTGTAGCCGCCCATTTCATTTTAGCACCTAATTTTTTACCCAATGTTTTAAAATTGGCCTTTGCCTTTTTTCTGATAAAATCATTATTGGCATCCAGAATTTCTACTTCTTTGATATTAGTTTCTGATTTTATTATATCTTCTGCCATTTTAATATTACTAATCATTGCAGCGTCCATGGCAGGAATGAAAACTTTCTGTAGCGGTTGTCTTACTTTAATGTTCACTTTCTTTCTAATCGACAAAATCAAAGAAGAGGCATCCTGGGCCAGCTGCATTCTTTTTTCCAAATCAGCATTGATTACACTTTCATTACAAACAGGAAATAGCTCGTGATGTATGGATTCGTTTTTCATTCTTCCACTCACTGCATTCAGATTTACAAAAAGCCAGTCGGCAAAGAAAGGTGCAACAGGCGCAATTAATCCAGCCAAAGTTTCAAGACATTCATATAGAGTTTGATAAGCACATAGTTTATCATGCTCATATTCACCTTTCCAGAATCTTCTTCTGCAAAGACGTACATACCAATTGCTGAGTTGAGCGTCTACAAATTCCTCAATGGCTCTTCCGGCTTGTGTAGGCTCGTAAGCGTCGAGGTTTTCGGTTACCGATTTTATCAAACTGTTTAATGAAGAAATAATCCATTGATCAATTTCAGGTCTTTGTTCTAGTGGAATGTAGTTTTCTTTAAATGCAAAACCATCCACATTGGCATAAAGTGCAAAAAACTGATAAGTGTTATAAAGCGTTCCAAAGAATTTTCTTTGTACTTCTTTGATTCCTTCTTCATCAAATTTCAAACTGTCCCATGGAGAAGCATTGGTAATCAGGTACCATCTTGTGGCATCTGCACCATAACTATTTATCGTTTGGAAAGGATCAACAACGTTACCCAAACGCTTGCTCATTTTATTACCGGCTTTATCTAAAACCAATCCGTTACTTACTACGGTTTTATAAGCAACACTATCAAAAAGTAAAACGGCCAATGCGTGTAAAGTATAAAACCAGCCTCTTGTTTGGTCTACACCTTCAGCAATAAAATCCGCTGGGAAATTTTGCTTAAATGTTTCTTTGTTTTCAAATGGGAAGTGCCATTGTGCATAAGGCATAGCGCCACTATCGAACCAAACATCAATCAAATCTGGAACTCTTCTCATTGGCTTACCTGAATCACTCACCAGAATGATGTCATCAACAAAAGGTTTGTGTAAATCAGATGTCAAATGTGCTATAGCTTCTTCCTTTGATTTGTTATCAGTAATGCTCCAACAGCCTGCATCTAATGATTTAGACAATTCATTTTTTAATTCCTCTACAGCACCTATACATTTTTGTTCTGCTCCATCTTCAGTTCTCCAAATAGGTAATGGAGTTCCCCAATAGCGGCTACGGCTAAGGTTCCAGTCTACCATGTTTTCAAGCCAGTTGCCGAATCGTCCACTACCGGTACTTGCAGGCTTCCATTGAATGGTTTTGTTCAACTCCACCATTCTTTCTTTTACTGCGGTTGTTTTGATAAACCATGCATCTAATGGATAATAAATGATAGGCTTATCTGTTCTCCAACAATGCGGATAACTGTGTTCATATTTTTCAACTTTGAATGCGCGATTTTCTTTTTTGAGCTTAACTGAAATATCAACATTAACGTCAGTATAATTGGGATCGTCTTTGTAGTTTTTTACAAATCTGCCTCCGAATTCGCCAACACCATCCACAAATTTTCCTTGTTTGTCTACCAAGGTTAAAATGCCGATGTTATTTTTCTTGCCTACTTTATAATCGTCTGCTCCAAAAGCAGGCGCAGTGTGTACAATACCAGTACCATCTTCTGTTGTAACAAAATCGCCAACGATAACTTTGAAAGGCTCAGCACCAGGTGTTTCTTCCAAGATTTTTTCCATTGAACCGGCTTCAGAAGGAATCAATTGCTCGTATTTCAACCCTTCGATATCTTTTCCTTTGAAAGTATAAATGATTTTCCAAGGGATTAATTTGTCTCCTTCTTTATAATCTTCAAATGAAGTATTTTCTGCCTCTGGTTTGAAATGTTTTCCAAGTAAAGCCTTAGCTAAAACTACTTTATTAGGTAAAAAAGTATAAGGGTTAAATGTGTCAACCATCACATACTCGATTTCAGGTCCAACGGTCAAACCGAGATTAGAAGGCAAGGTCCATGGAGTTGTAGTCCATGCCATTAGAAAAAACTCTTTTTTAGTTTCTTCATCAAATGTTTGTTGTAAAGCTTCACTTAATGTTTCAGCAATTGCTTTGAACATTACCACTGCACTAGTATCTTTCACGTCTTTGTAAGTACCTGGTTGGTTCAATTCATGAGATGAAAGTCCGGTTCCTGCGGCAGGCGAGTAAGGTTGAATACTTACACTTTCATATAAATATCCTTTTTTGTGCAATTCGCTCAAACACCACCAAAGTGACTCGATATAGTTGTTTTCAAATGTTACATACGGATTATTTAAATCAACCCAGTAGCCCATTTTTTTAGTGATGTCGTCCCATTTGTCTTTGAATTGCATCACCACTTCGCGACATTTCTTATTGTAATCCTCTATTGAAATTTTCTTTCCGATATCTTCTTTTGTGATGCCTAATATTTTTTCAACGCCAAGTTCAACAGGCAATCCATGCGTATCCCAGCCACCTTTTCTTTTCACTTGAAAACCTTTCATTGTTTTGTAACGACATACTAAGTCTTTCAATGTTCTTGAGATGACATGGTGTATGCCAGGCATTCCATTTGCACTAGGCGGACCTTCAAAAAACACAAAAGGTTGTTGGCCTTCTCTTAAAGTGATACTTTTTTCGAATGAGGATGCAGCGTCCCATTTGCTCAGCATTTCTTCGCTGATTCCGGGTAAATTTAACTGTTGGTATTCTTTATATTTCGCCGCCATAAATTATTGCACTATAATTTTTTAAATAAGGCTGCGAAGGTAATGAATTGAAACATGAATGCAATACAACAAAGGCTTTCAGCAGTATTTTGGAATATAAAATGTGGATTTTTTTAAAGATTTCACAGAGAATTAATTTTTGGCACAATATTAGCTAAAGTAAATATACGCTCTTATTCAACTATTATCCTCTTGAAAAATCACCCCCTTAATCCGTTTTCTTTGAAAAAATCTTTAATAAAAGAAGCATTTTTCGTTTCAATGTCATCTTAGTTTTAAGTTCATATTGATCATTAAAAATGTTTCAACTTATGAAATTACATTTGCTGGTTTAGGTTTTTAACGGATTTGGGAGTATTCCTGCTCCTGTCCTTTTTTGAAATTCAAATATCAAAACACTCGCTTTAGAATCAACTTTGAGAGACTCTTTTTTACAGTTAAATAATTTAATGAAGAACCTGGCAATATCGAATGGTATTGCCTTTTTTGTATAATAATATCACTACTATGGAGTTTAGCGGATGTGTAATGGAGTTTCTTGAAAGTTTTATTGATGCATCAACAATTCACAAGGCTTAATACCAGTATGTTTTTTAAATGCAGTACTAAAATGGGAGATGGATGAATAGCCTAGCATTGAACTTACTTCTGTAACACTTAAATGCTTATTATACAAAAGGTATTTAGCGTGTTCCATGCGCTGATTTTGATAAAAGTCGAATATGGTAGTGCCGAAAATTTCTTTGAACCCTTTTTTTAGGTAACATTCATTAATGGCAACTTTTCTGCTCAAAGCCTTTATGGTTATAGGTTCACAGATATGTTGGAGCAATATTTCTCTGGCGTTGATTATCTTCTCACGATCTTCCTCAATACTTAAAAACTTACTTTGAATCAAACTCTCATCTTTGTTACTCAACATGTTGTCTGTTGTGTACAATAAGATAATTTGTGTTTGTGCATTGATAAAAATATTTTCGCGGGTATCGGTATAGTTATGATTCAACAATTGTTGAATGGCAGCACTTGTTTTACGGCAAACTGGTCCAGATTTAATAAAAGATTGATGTTGTGTAAAAGAAACTACTTTTTCTGTGATTGAATTTTCGTTTTTATGAGCTTTGGCGAATTGTTTCAGGTATGTAGGGCTAAATGTAAAGCTGAGTACATCAACACTTTCAATTTTTTCTATGCAACTACTGCTGGCGTTGAATTTGCAATGGTCGCATTCGCTTGCCTTTTCTTTGCAGTAGAAATTACCAGATACACAGAATCTGAGTTCAAGATGGTTTTCAGCGGGATTTTTAGGATTAAAATGATAAATCATTACACCTGTATCTTCCGCATTCCAGGTGGATAATTTTCTGTAACGTTTGATAGCATATTTCACCGAACCAGGTACATTCCGCTCAATATCTTGTAAAAGCAAGCCATTGTCAAATGAAAGTGACTGCTGAGTTAAGTATGATGGTATGTTTGCGTTTTTTGTCATAAATCAGTTGCGAAGTTACAAATGAAAATCAAGAAAGGGAAGTCACTTCAAGCAAATCCACTAATAAAAAAGGAATTTGGGAAAATATTCTGATTTATTTCTGCAGATAGGATTTTAATACTCAAAAGATCTGTTTTTTCCACACCAAAAATGAGGATAAAAAAGCAGAAAAATTAGATAAAATAAAAGCTCATAACCCCTTTATTTTCGGTATATTTGCTGAAATCTGATTTTGAACATATTAAAGAGATTTTGAAGTAATTATGAGTACAGAAATGGAGACAATTCCAACACCTCAAGCAGGTTCCTATAGTGCAGACAGCATTCAAGTTTTAGAAGGGTTAGAAGCGGTTAGAAAAAGGCCCGCTATGTATATCGGTGATATCAGCGTAAAGGGCTTGCATCATCTTGTATATGAAGTGGTCGATAACTCAATTGATGAAGCATTGGCTGGTCATTGTAAAAATATCACTGTTACAATAAATGAAGACAATTCAATTACTGTTCAGGATGATGGTAGAGGTATTCCAACAGGAATGCATACAAAAGAAAACAGAAGTGCATTAGAAGTTGTTATGACTGTGCTTCATGCCGGTGGTAAATTTGATAAAGGTTCTTATAAAGTTTCCGGTGGTTTGCATGGAGTAGGTGTGAGTTGCGTTAACGCCTTGAGTACAAAATTGGTGGTAACCGTTCACAGAGAAGGAAAAATATTTGAGCAGGAATATGCAACAGGTATTCCACAATATTCCGTTCGTGAAATTGGCACTTCTGATAAAACCGGAACCCGTGTTCAATTTTGGCCCGATGGTTCAATTTTTACAACAACCCTTTATGTAAAAGATATTTTGGAAGGCCGTTTGAAAGAATTGGCTTACCTAAACAGAAAAATCACCATTATTTTAAATGATTTGCGTGAACTAGATGAAAATGGCAATCATTATTCTAAAACTTTTTATAGTGAAGGTGGTATTGTAGAATTTGTTGAGAATATCGATAAAACAGCTAACCGTGCTCCGTTAATTCCAACTACTATCTATTGTGAAGGGCTTGATGAAAAAAGCAATGTAGCTGTTGAAGTGGCCATGGTTTATAATGCCAGTTATCAGGAACATATTTTCAGTTATGTAAACAATATCAATACGATTGAAGGCGGTACACACGTTGCCGGTTTCAGACGTTCTATTACCCGTGTTTTCAAAAGCTATGGTGAAAAACAGGGTATGTTCGAAAAAGCAAAAGTGGCTATTGAAGGTGATGATTTCAGAGAAGGTATCTCAGCAATTATTTCTGTAAAAGTTCCGGAGCCTCAGTTTGAAGGTCAAACAAAAACGAAATTAGGTAATAGTGAGGTAATGGGAATTGTGGATACTACATTAAGCAGGGTATTGGAAGCTTATTTGGAAGAGAACCCACGCGATGCAAAAACAATTATACAAAAAGTAATACTGGCGGCACAGGCAAGAGCTGCGGCTAAGCGTGCTCGTGATATGGTGCAAAGAAAAAGCGTTTTAGTAGGAGGAGGTTTACCCGGTAAATTGGCTGACTGTTCAGAAAAAGATCCAGGAAAATGTGAACTGTTTCTTGTCGAAGGAGATTCGGCAGGTGGTACAGCCAAGCAAGGTCGTGATAGAAGTTTCCAGGCTATTCTTCCATTAAGAGGTAAAATCCTTAATGTTGAAAAAGCAATGGAGCATAAGATTTATGATAATGAGGAGATCAGAAATATGTTTACCGCTTTGGGTGTAAAGATTGGAACTATGGATGATGCAAAGGCACTAGACATTTCAAAATTGAGGTATCATAAATTAATCATCATGACCGATGCCGATGTGGATGGAAGTCACATCGCTACATTGATATTGACTTTTATCTTCCGTTACATGAAAGAATTGGTTGAGCAAGGTTTTGTTTATATCGCGCAGCCTCCTTTATATTTAGTAAAGAAAGGAAAAGATCAAGAATATGCTTGGAACGATGTCGAAAGAAAAAGCTGGGTAACCAAAATAGGGCAAGGAAAAGATGACAGTGTAACTATACAACGTTACAAAGGTTTGGGAGAGATGAATGCAGAACAACTTTGGGAAACAACTATGAATCCATTAACAAGAACATTGAAACAAGTTACTATCGACAGTCTTTCAAATGCGGATGGCGTATTTAGTATGTTGATGGGAGATGAAGTGCCACCAAGAAGAGAGTTCATTGAAACCCATGCCAAATATGCTAAAATTGATGTGTAAATCATCTATTTTAGTTCCAAAAGGCAAATAATTATCAATGTCCACATAATGTGGAGATGAATTTTTAATTGTTTTTGGGT
>CALCNY010000116.1 GCA_937897585.1 uncultured Chitinophagaceae bacterium
AATTAAAGAAACAAATCACTGATTTGAATTTAGTTCCCGGAAATATTTACTTGTTGAATGAAAAAGTAGAGCAGAAGCCTGTTGACAAAAACGCTATTCCTGTTGAAGAGCAATAGTCGCTGTTGGAGAAATATATTTTTTAAATTTTGACAACCCCTTTATTGATGCTGAATACCATTAAAAATCTTGCCCGTACTTATACTAACGAATTCATTGAAGTTCGTCATCATCTTCACGCCAATCCAGAGTTGAGTTACGAAGAATTCAATACATCAAAATATATTCAATCTAAATTAAGCGAATGGAATATTCCATTTGAAGTAAAAGCAACTACAGGAGTTGTAGGATTGATAAAAGGAAAAAATCCAGATAAGAGAACTCTAGCGCTGCGTGCAGATATGGATGCTTTGCCGATTGTAGAAGAAAATGAAGTGTCATATAAATCAACCAATCATGGAATCATGCATGCATGCGGTCATGATGTGCACACGACTTGTTTATTAGGCGCCGCAAAGATTTTGAATGAAACAAAAGAAGATTGGGAAGGAACTATAAAATTAATTTTCCAGCCTGGTGAAGAAAAAAATCCGGGAGGCGCAAGTTTATTAATCAAAGAAGGAGTGCTTGAAAACCCTGCTCCTGAAAAAATTCTTGCTTTACATGTGCATCCCGGTATGGAGGTTGGACAATTCAGTTTCAGAGGCGGTATGGTAATGGCAAGTGCCGATGAAATTTACATCACTATAAAATGCAAGGGTGGACATGCAGCAGCGCCACAGTTTACAGCAGATTCCATATTAATCGCATCGCATCTTGTTATCAGTTTGCAACAAATCATCAGCAGAAATAACAATCCATTCAATCCTTCTGTATTGTCAATAACGGCAATGAATGGGGGCAATACCACCAATGTAATTCCTTCTGAAGTAAAGTTGATGGGGACTTTCAGAGCGATGAATGAAGAGTGGCGTTTTAAGGCCCATGAGATGATCATCAAACAAACTAAAGAATTGGTTACAGCCATGGGTGCTGAAGTTGATGTCAGAATTGATGTAGGCTATCCATTTGTTTTTAATAATGAAGCGTTATCTTCAGCAGCAAGAACTATTGCAGAAGAATTTGCAGGAGAAGAAAATGTTTCAGAAACTGAATTGAGAATGGGCGCAGAAGATTTTGCTTATTATTCTCATCAAATTCCAGGTTGCTTTTTCAGATTAGGTGCTGGCAATAAATCAAAAGGCATTACTAGCAATGTTCATACACCAACTTTCAATATTGATGAAGCAGCAATTGAACATGGTATGGGCATGATGGCTTGGTTGGCAACCAAGGTTTAAGGAGCCCCCTCAATCCCCCAAAGGGGGAATTTTTTTGGAGGTTGAAAAGTTGTTCGGATATGCTATATTTTATTGCTTAATTTTTTTTACTTTTTACTTTTCAATTTTTAATTTATTTCAAATGAAAATATCTTTCCACGGTGCAGCACGCACAGTAACCGGCTCTAAGCATCTCATTACTTTATCCAACGGAAAAAAAATATTACTTGATTGTGGTATGTTTCAGGGAATGGGAAGTGACACCGCATCATTAAATGCCAATTTTGGTTTTATTCCTGCTGAGGTGAATTACATGATTCTATCTCATGCACATATCGATCATTGTGGATTGATTCCTAAACTGATAAAGGAAGGTTACAAAGGCAAGGTTTATGCAACTCCTGCTACTAAAGATTTAGCAAAAGTATTGATGGAAGATTCTGCTGCCATACAAGAAATGGATGTGAAATACGAGAACAAAAGAAGGGCTTTGCTCGGCTTGCCATATTTGAAACCATTGTATACAGTTGACGATGCTTTGATTGCTGCTGATCATTTTGAGACAGTTGATTATGACAAATGGTTTCGCATTGATGAAGACATAGAATTTTGTTACAAAGATGCGGGACATATCATCGGAAGTGCAGCCGTTCATTTAAGAATTACTGAAAATAAAAAAACAACAACTATTACCTTTAGCGGTGATGTTGGGAGATACAGAGATATCATTTTAAAATCGCCGGAAGTATTTCCACAGGCAGATTATATTTTACTGGAGTCTACTTATGGCAACAGTTTGCATGATGAATTTCATTCTTCTACAGAAACTTTGCTGAAATGGATTGAAGACACTTGCTTGAAGAAAAAAGGCAAATTGATTATTCCCGCATTTAGTGTAGGTAGAACCCAGGAATTATTATTTACGCTAAATCAATTGGAATTGGAAAACAGACTACCTGAATTGGAATATTTTGTTGACAGTCCTTTAAGCATCAAAGCCACACAAATTGTAAAAAGCTACCCGCAATATTTCAATTCAAGAATACAAAAAGTATTGTTGAGTGATAGCGACCCATTTGATTTTAAAGGTTTAAAATTTGTAAAATCTGTAGATGAATCTAAAATGCTCAACTACTACAAAAATCCTTGTGTGATTATTTCTGCAAGTGGAATGGCCGAAGCTGGAAGAGTGAAACATCACATCAGTAACAATATTGAAAACAGCAGAAATACTATTTTACTAACAGGTTATTGTGAACCTCATTCTTTGGGAGGAAGATTAAAACACAAGCCTAAAGAAATAACTATCTTCGGACAACCACATGAGGTGAATGCTGAAATCGCAGAGATGAGAAGCATGAGTGCTCATGGAGATTATGAAGATTTATGTCAGTTTCTGGCTTGCCAGCATCCGCAATCTGTAAAGAAATTATTTATAGTTCATGGCGAATATCCAGTGCAACAGGATTTTAGAAATCGATTAATCAGAAAAGGATTTTTAGATGTGGAAATACCGGAATTGCATGAGGAGATTGGGTTAGGGTAAGGGGAATGTAAAATGTAGAATATTGAATGTAAAATGTAAAGCTGGATAAGTTAGATAAGCTGGATAATTTAGATAAGCTAGATATGCTGACGAAGGTCTTTTGACCTCGTCATTACCATCACGACAATGTCTACTGAAAGGGAAGTTGAGTTTTAGAAAGTTTTGTTCAAAAGGTTTAATAAGTTCAATTTGTTCAAAAGGTTAAGCAAGCGAACAAACACCGAACACCGAACACCGAACACCAAACAATAAACACCAAACCCCAAACATCAATCCCCCTCCTCCAACTCAAAAATCTCATTCACCGTTTTATTAAACAAATTCGACAGCTTTATCGCCAATGTTGTTGAAGGAATATATCGGTTCGATTCAATGGAATTGATGGTTTGACGAGACACACCAACTTTATCCGCCAGCTCCTGCTGCGTAATGTTCATGATGGCTCTTTCTATTTTGATTCTGTTTTTCAAGATTAGCGTATTCGTTTTGAAGAGTAGTAAACAAAAAAATACCATACCATCATTTGAAAAAAATATCCATTCATAGTTTCATTTGGTGCTTGGGATGTCAAGTGGAAAATATCATTAACTATCTTAAAAATAACTACAAAAACAACAGCTGAACCTAACGCCTTCATTCTTATCAGCATGGTCAGCTCATCTTCATCCTTATCTTTTGAAAAAACCACAATCACCATTCCAAGCAAGAAAGCATCACTCAAAATAGTTTTCATCATTTCTTTTTTTTCTGCAGTAAAATGTAT
>CALCNY010000117.1 GCA_937897585.1 uncultured Chitinophagaceae bacterium
GACGCTCTTCCGATCTGCCAATGGGAAAGTTGTATATAATGATTATAAATACCTGTATTATGCAATGCTTGCCTTGACTATTGTATATGCATCAAAGTTTTTAGTATTGCATCTCATTGGATGGTTAAGCGGTTTTACAAGGGATACCGAAAACTATATTTTCATTGTTTTTCTAATCAATAAAATTTTAGCCATTTTGCTAATGCCTTTCATCGTTGTTATTGCGTTTTCGGATAAATCAGTAAGTGAAGTCTCAATTTTAATTTCTTTAATAATGGTTGTATTTATGTTCATATTGAGATATCTAAGAGGCTTCAGTATCATCCAGCAAACACTCAAAATCAGTAAATTCCATTTTTTATTATACATCATTACCGTAGAATTATTGCCGATTTTTCTTATTTATCAACTCGTGTGGAATATTCTAAGTAAAAGTTTGTAATTTTGTACCATATTTGGAAAGTATTAGTATGATTAAAAAAAGTATTAAAAAAGTTGCGACACCTAAAAAAAATATTCGCAAAATACTTATAACTCAGCCAAGGCCTGAAGGAACGAAATCTCCCTATTTTGATCTAGCTGTTAAATACGGATTGTCTCTCGACTTCCATCCATTCATAAAAGTAGAAGGCATTCCTTCAAAAGATTTCCGTAAACAAAAAATTGATATTGCTGCCTTCACTGCTGTAATCTTTACCAGTAGAAATGCAATTGATCATTTTTTTCGTATTTGTGAAGAGATGAAAGTTACCGTTTCACAAGACACAAAATATTTCTGCATCACAGAGTCGGTAGCTCTTTATTTACAGAAATTTATTTTATACAGAAAACGCAAAGTTTTCTACGGTGCTGATGGTCATAATAAGAGTTTGTTTGATGTCATCAATAAGCATAAGGACAATGAGAAGTTTCTTTACCCTTGTTCTGAGTCTTTTGATAGCGAGATTACCAATTGGCTAAAAAGTCACAATTGTGAATTTGCAACGCCTGTTTTATATAAGATTGTCAGTAATGATATACGTGAAGTTGTAGAAAGAGGCTATGATATCATTTGCTTTTTCACTCCTGGAGGTATAAAAAGTTTAATAGAGAATTTTCCAAAATTCAAGCAAAACGGAACCACTTTAGCTGCATTTGGTGCAAATACATTTAAAGCTGCAGAAGAAGCCGGACTTGTGCTTGATATCAAGGCGCCAATGCCTCAATCACCAAGCATGGTGAGTGCGCTAGAGGTATACTTGAAATCTCTTCCCAAAAAATAATCACTGGTTATCATTGAAACAACGCAGGTATGTCATCGAATGAATTTACTAACGAGCTGATTCATGAGAGCAGCCCTTATTTGCAACAACATGCTCATAATCCGGTTCAATGGTATCCTTGGGGAGAAAAGGCCTTGGAATTGTCAAAAACATTAGATAAGCCAATTTTGATAAGCATAGGATATTCTGCCTGTCATTGGTGTCATGTAATGGAGCGGGAAAGTTTTGAAGACAAACAAACCGCATCGGTGATGAATGAATTTTTCATCAATATCAAAATTGATCGTGAAGAGCGACCTGATTTAGATAACATTTATATGGAGGCTGTTCAAATCCTTACAGGAAGTGGAGGATGGCCACTACATGTATTTTTAACTCCTGATGGTCTGCCATTTTATGGTGGCACTTATTTCCCACCAGAAACAAAATACAATAGGCCTTCCTGGAAAGATGTATTGTTTTTTATTAACGACATTTGGATAAATAGAAGACAAGATGCGCTAGAACAGGCGAATAAATTAACCACACAGATCAATTCAGTTTCTGAGTCTTTCAAAAATAAATTAGTCAGTTCTCAACCTAATCTAATTAAGGAGGATTTTTCAGATGACTTTTTTCTACAAATCAGAAATAAAATCATGGATCAAGCTGATTCGAAATTTGGAGGATTTGGGAAAGCCCCGAAATTTCCTCAAAGTTTTTCTATAAGATTTTTGTTGATGTACAGTCATTTTTTTAAGGACGAAAAAGCTAAAGAACATGCATTGAATTCTCTTACATCTTTATTGAATGGAGGTATAAATGATCAACTTGCAGGAGGCTTTGCTAGATACAGTACAGACGATCAATGGCTGGTGCCTCATTTCGAAAAAATGCTTTATGATAATGCCTTGATAGTAGATGCTCTTTGTGATGCATATAAAATTACAGGAGATAAAATGTATAAGAATGGCATTGAACAAACACTTTCATTTTGTTTTGAAACTATGCAAAATAAAGATGGTGGATATTATGCTGCTTTGGATGCAGATAGCGAAGGAGTAGAAGGAAAATTCTATGTATGGCATCAAGATGAAATCGAAAATATTCTTAAAGAAGATGCTGCTTTGTTTTGTAAATATTATGGAGTCGAAAAAAAAGGCAATTGGGAACACAATAACATTCTTCATGTAAAAACACCATTATCCTCATTTGCCATTCAAGAAGGAATAGATGTTGAAGTCTGCAAATTAAAATTAAAAAATGCGGTTAGTAAACTTATTGCTGTAAGAAACAAACGAATCCATCCTGCTATTGATGACAAAATAATATTAAGTTGGAATGCGCTGTTATTAAAAGCATTTTGTAATGCAGCTGCTACATTACAAGACCAAGTATATTTAGATAAAGCAATTGTTCTTTATGAATTTATTATGGACAATTTCACAGAAGATGGTAACCTATTTTTTCATACCTATAAAAAAGGAGAGAAAAAGCAGTTGGCATTTTTGGATGATTATGCTTTTTTGATTAATGCTTGTATTGAACTTCAGGAAGTAACGGGAAATGAAAAATATATTGAAAAAGCAAAGCAGCTATCTCAATATGTTTTGGAAAATTTTAAAACAGTAGATAATGTGCTTTTGTACTTTACAGGAATCAGTCAAACAGATGTGATTATTCGTAAGATTGAAATTTATGATAGTGCAATTCCATCAGGTAATAGTATTATGGCTGATAATTTAATGTACTTATCAAGATTTTTTGAAAAAGTCGACTGGGAGATACAGGCCCAATCAATGTACATAGCGTTGAAGCCATTTACGGAAAAATATCCTGCAACTTTTGCTATATGGGCATCAACGATGTTAAAAAGTTATAAAGGATTAACTGAAATTGTGGTTGCTGGCCAGAATTTGGATGGGCTTAGAATAGCAATCTTAAAAAAATTTATACCACATATGGTCTTTCAGAGCTCAAATGTGGAAAAAAATTATCCATTGTTGAAAAGTAAAGATTACACAAATGATGGTTTGATTTATGTTTGCGAAAATTTTTCATGTGCTGAACCTGTTGATAATATTAAAGATTTTGAAAAGATCATGAATTACTAGAAAATGCTCATTTTTTAATCTCCCATTAGGTTTAAAAATGAATTTTAGAAAATTTGGAAAACATCTATCAAAAAAACAAAAATTATCACTCCAGCATTAAAAAATTATTTCGTTTTAACACTTTTGTAAACAATAATTAAATAATTTGGCCGTTTATTGAAAATAGGTTCGATTTTTGTTATAAAAAATTAACTTGAAGTCGTCCTTAATTTTAATTTTGAATTAAAATTATCATTACATTTGCCAATACCCACAAAGTAAACAAAATGAGTAATCGGTTTTTTATCTTGATAGCTCTAGCCGCTATCACCTTAAACTCCAGTAGCTGTAAAATGCTTGGAGGTAAAAACAAGTCGGGCAAAATATTGCCTAATGACGGTCAGTTGCATGGAGTATCTCCAGATGCAAGATGGACACCTACCATGCCTCCGGGAATGGTTTACGTTCCAGCAGGGACTTTCCACATGGGACCCAGCGATGAAGACATCAACTATTCATTTACCGCTAGAAACAAATCTGTTTCCATCAGCGGCTTTTGGATGGATGCAACTGAAATCACTAACAATGAATACCGCCAATTTACCAATTGGGTTCGCGACTCTACCGCTGCTAAGCTAATGGGTTATGTGAAACAAGCTCAAGATGGCAATGAGTATGTTGACTGGAAAAAAGCAAGTACCATTAAGTGGGGTGATAAATCTACCATCGAAAAAATAGATGCCATTATCGTGACACCTGATAATCGTATTTTTGGAAAGAAAGAACTGGATGCATCTAAAATAGTATACCAATCTGAAATTTTTGATTACAAAGCAGCTGCATCAAATAGAGATGTAACCATTCCTCGTTCTGCTTTTATCGTTAAAACTAAAGTTCCTGTTTATCCTGATTCATTATGTTGGGTAAGAGATTTCTCTTATTCTTACAATGAACCAATGGCAAAAAAATATTTTAATCATCCTGCATATGGTAATTATCCAGTTGTAGGAGTAAATTGGAAACAAGCTACTGCATTTTGCGAATGGCGTACTCATTACATGAATTCGTTTCTTGAGTCTAAAAAAAGAGCTCCTGAATCTGATTTCAGATTACCAACAGAAGCACAGTGGGAATATGCTGCAAGAGGTGGTCGTTCACAAGCACCATATCCTTGGGGAGGTCCTTATTTAAGAAACAAAAAAGGATGTTTATTAGCAAACTTCAAACCAGGTCGCGGAAATTATCCTGAAGATGGTGGTTTTTACACTGTGAGAGCAGACGCTTATTGGCCAAATGATTTTGGTTTATATAATATGGCTGGTAATGTTGCTGAGTGGACATCATCTTTATATTATGAAGGTGGATACAACTTCCAACATGATATGAATCCAGATATTCGTTGGAATGCTAAAGATTCAGATCCTCCAAGAATGAAGCGTAAAGTAATCCGTGGTGGTAGTTGGAAAGATGTTGGTCACTTCCTACAAACCAGTACTCGTGCTTATGAATATCAAGACACTTCAAAATCTTATATCGGTTTCCGTTGTGTGTTAGATTTACCTGCAACAGCAGTTAGACGCAGATAAAATTCCCTTCTTATTCGATTAAATTCTAGTAAAAAAATTAGTGAAAAATAACCCAATCCATATTGAAATATGGGTTGGGTATTCTAATAAATTCGCAATCATTTTAAAAACAATAAACCTTAAAAATTAAAAAACATGTCTTCAGTAAAAATCGATCCCAAACTTAGTAAATGGATGGACGTAGCCGTATCACTAGCTGCTGCAGTTGTAATCTTCGGAGCTCTTCAAAAAATTCTCCACACGCCTATTGCAGATTTATTCTTGAAAATTGGTCTTTACACCGAAGCCGCAATCTTTTTTATGTATGGTGTTATTTATATCAAAGCACCTGTTGTAGCAGATCACGCACATGCTGCTGCTCCTTCTAAATCAGCTAACCCTTTGGAAGCTATGGATAAAATGATGAAAGATGCTGATATTACTCCAGCTAACTTAAAGAAATTAAGCGAAGGCTTCCAAAAATTAGGAACTACAGTTGCAGGTATTTCTGATGTTAGTGAAGTAGTTAAATCTACTAGTGATTTTGGTGCTAAAACTAAAGAAGCTACAAATGCAATCGGATCTATGTCTGCGGCTTTCACTGCAAGCGCTGCAACTATGGGTTCATTTAATAATGCTGCTGAATCTGCTAAAGGATTCCATGAGCAAGTACAGGTATTGACTAAGAACTTGGGTTCATTAAATACTATTTATGAATTGGAATTGAAAGATAGTAACAACCACTTGAAAGCGTTGAACAACTTCTATGGCAAATTAGCTGAAGCTAGCAATGCAATGACTAGCAGTGTTGAAGATGCTAACAAAGTTAAAGATCAAATTTCTGCATTAGCCGGAAACTTAAGCAAATTGAATGCTGTTTACGGAAATATGCTTAATGCAATGCAGGGCGGTAAATAATCATTCGATTATTTTGCTTTGAAAAACAAACCAAACAATATTCATAAAAATAATTAATACAACAAGTTATGGCTTTACCCGCAGAGCCCCGGCAGAAGATGATCAACCTGATGTACCTTGTATTAACGGCACTTTTGGCGTTAAACGTTTCATCAGAGATCTTAAACTCCTTCAAGGTGGTAGACAAAAGTTTGATGACTTCAAACGACAATTTAAAAAATGCAAATAATACGCTTTATGCTTCTTTGGATGCAAAATTAAAAGATCCAATGACTGCAGAAAAAGCAAAGCCTTGGAATGAAAAGGCTTTACAAGCACAGAAATTGGCTTCAGACCTAAGCAACTATATCGAACAACTTAAAGTTGATTTGAAAAAAGAAGCTGGTGAGCACGAAGTTGAGATAGATGGCAAAAAAGTTATGCAATTCAAAGAAGATGATTTGGAAGCAGCCACAAGATTATTCGGAAACGAAGAAGGCGGCAAAAATAAAGGTCCTGAATTTGAAGCTAAACTTAAGAAATTCAGAAATGACATGTTAGCTATCGATCCAGAAATTAAAAAAGAATTTGACAAAACTTTCCCTGTTGATGCAGAATATAAAACTATTGGTCAAGATGGAAAAGAAAAAGATTTCACTTTCGCTTATTTTCACATGACTCCAACTGTTGCTGCTCTTACTTTGTTAAGTAAGTTCCAGAACAACGTAAAAAATGGAGAAAATCAAATTGTAACATATTGCCACAACCAAGTTGGAGCTGTTAAAGTTGTTTACGATCAGTTTGCTGCATTGGTTGGACAATCATCTAACTATTTGATGCCAGGCGAAGAAATGGAAATTAATGCTGGTGTGGGTGCTTACAGTAAAGCAGCTCAACCTAAAATTTCTATCGGTGGTGCTTCTATGCCTCTTGCAGAAGATGGAAGAGCTTCATCTAAATTTAAAGTAAGTGGTTCAGGTTCTAAATCAGTTCCTGTAGTTGTTACTTATACAAAACCTGATGGAACTTCAGAAACAAAAACATTTGATGTTAAGTATACTGTAGGTACTCCTGGTGGTGCAGCTGTAATGCCTGATAAAATGAACGTGTTTTATATTGGTGTTGATAATCCTGTAACTATCGGTTCTCCAACTGGTTGGGATAAAACAACTGTATCTATGACCAATGGTACTATCACTGGTAATGGTTCTGTAAGAACTGTTCGTGTAACTGCAATTGGTAAAGCATCAATTACTGTTAATGCTGATAAGAAACCAACAACATTCGAATTCAGAGTAAAACGTATTCCTGATCCAATTTTCAAAGTTGGTTCTGGTAAAGTAAGAATGCCATCTGTTGAATTCAAAAGCCAGCAGTTCTGCCGTGCAGAATTGGAAAATTTTGATTTTGATTTGAGATTTAACGTTGTAAGTGCTACTGTTTATTTCTCAGGTGCTAATTTCCCAAATGTTGCCACAGCATCTATCCAAGGAAACAATTTAGCGCCACTTAGTTCGTTTATATCTAGATGTGGTCCTGGTTCTGTAGTTACTTTTGATAATGTAAAAGTACAAGGTCCGGATGGTATAAGACCAATCGAGGGTAAATCAATCGCTCTATACTAAAATAAAATTCTATGAAAAGTAATTTGCTTAGGTATCTTTTTTTAGCTGTTGTGTTTTGTGGTGTTGCCAATGCTGCTCATGCTCAAAAGCCAAGAAAATCTACAAAAAGAAGTACTAAAACAAAAACTAAAGCAAGCATTCAGGCTACTGAGGCCACTGCTGATACTACTGCTGCTGTAGCTGCACCTCCACCTGCAAAGGAGGCTTCTATGGACAGTTTGCCAATTAAAGTAGTAAAGGTTTCATTAAGACCTGATGAAGCAGTAGAAACTTCTGTTTTAAGAGAAAGAAGCCCTTTGTCTTATGAGCATTTACGTGCCGATGACGCAGTTTATCGTCATAGAATTTGGAGAGAATTAGATACCAGAGAAAAACAAAACCTACCATTCATGTATGCAGCTGATGCTGATAACGGTAACCAACGTTTCATTTCTATAATTCTACAAGCATTGCAGGACACAACAAATGGTATTACTGCTTTCTCAAGCATTGATGATCGTTTTACTACTCCAATGACTAAAAGTGAAATCGCAAAAGCGGTTGTAGGAGATGAAGTTGAAGTGCCAGATTACGATTCAGTTGGTAATTTAATTGGAACTAAGAAAAAAAGAAATGATATCAACTTAGATTCTTTCTATAAATTCCATATCAAAGAAGAAGTTATTTTTGATAAAGAAAGCTCAAGATTATTCTGGAGAATATTAGGAATTTCACCAGTAAAAAACATTATTACCTCTGCTGGTGTTGATTTAGGTCCAACAGAATTATTCTGGGTTTATTATCCAGATATGCGTCCTGTTCTTGCGAAATTTGAAGTCTATAACGGAAAAAATTTCGGAGGCAGAATGAGTTGGGAAGAATTATTCGAAAGCAGAATGTTCTCAGCTAGAATTATCAAAAGTTCAATGGACAATCCAAGAGATATTCAAATTAAGAACATCCCAGGATTACAAGATAATGGTATTTTACAATTGTTTGAAGGTGAAAATATCAAAGAAAAGATATTTAACTACGAGCAAGATTTGTGGAGCTACTAAAAAAAATCTTACATAAAAGAAAAAACCCTTTCAATTGAAAGGGTTTTTCTTTTATAGCTCTTTACTCGTTTTTTGATGAAAATATTCATAAATGATTTTTGCTTTAGACGGGCCAGCTTCTTGTTGAATTTCAATCAAACTTAATTTGCTAATCTTTTTTACAGATTTATATTTCTTTAATAAAACTGCAGCAGTATTGGTTCCAATTCCCGGAATAGATTCAATCTCATTTTGAATAGCATTTTTACTTCTTTGGTTTCGATGAAAAGTAATACCGAAACGATGAACCTCATCTCTGATTCTTCTGATTAATTTTAAACTCTCACTGGTCCAAGGTAAACGAATAGATTGATTGTCGCCCTCAAAAAAAAGTTCCTCGTGATTTTTAGCCAATCCGACTAATGTCGTTTTCCCGTTTATACCTAATTCATGTATGCTTTCTAGTGCAGCACTTAGTTGTCCTTTTCCGCCATCGATGATAATTAATTTTGGCAATGGTTCACCCAATGAAATCAACTTGCTGTATCTTCTATTTACAATTTCTTTCATAGATGCAAAATCATTGATGCCTTCAACAGTTTTTATATTGAAATGTCTGTAGTCTTTTTTACTGGGAATGCCATTTCTAAAACATACCATAGCCGCTACAGCATTGGTGCCATGTA
>CALCNY010000118.1 GCA_937897585.1 uncultured Chitinophagaceae bacterium
GATTTAACATCAGTAATGTATTGCTTCACAGCAGTATCGATTAATTCGTGAAGGTTCAAATATTTTCTTAGAAATCTGGGTTTGAATTCAGTATTGATGCCGAGCATATCATGCATTACCAATACTTGTCCATCACAGGCTCCACCGGCTCCAATACCAATAGTAGGAATGTGTAAACTTTCTGAAACTTCTTTTGCAAGAGCAGCAGGAATTTTCTCGAGCACAATAGCGAAACATCCGGCTTCTTGAAGTAATAATGCATCTTTTTTCAACTTCATGGCTTCGGCTTCTTCTTTTGCTCTTACCGTATATGTTCCAAATTTGTAAATACTTTGTGGAGTTAAACCTAAATGTCCCATTACTGGAATTCCTGTGCTTACAATCCTTTTTACAGATTCAACTACTTCTTCGCCACCTTCTAGTTTCACAGAATGGCCACCGGTTTCTTTCATGATTCTGATTGCAGAATTCAAGGCTTCTTTAGAATTTCCTTGATAAGAACCAAAAGGCATATCTACAACAACCAAGCATCTTTTAATACCTCGAACCACGCTCTGTGCATGGTAAATCATTTGGTCTAGAGTGATAGGCAAGGTGGTTTCATGACCAGCCATTACATTACTCGCGCTATCGCCAACCAATATAATATCAATTGCAGCTTCGTCAAATAATTTTGCGAATGAAAAATCATAAGCAGTAATCATGGAGATTTTTTCGCCTTTATCTTTCATCACTTGCAAAGTGTGAGTTGTAATTTTCTTTACTTCTTTGTTGATAGACATAAAAATTAGATATTGAAATGGATTTGCGAATAGAGGATAAGGCTCTGCATTAGAATAAAACAAATCCGAGGAAATCGCTTGAGGGTGTAAATGTAAGAAGTTATTTGCTTTTATAGAAAGTTCTGTGTTTCAAAAGGTTCAATAAGTTCAAAAGGTTGACCTCTTGAACTTATTGAGCCTTTTGAACCTTTCAAACCTATTTTTTCAACTCCTCCCACAAATGATGTATCAATCCATCTGCCAAACCAATTTTGGGGACATAAATTTCTTCGGCATTGGCCCATCTCATGGCATTTACATAAACTTGTAATGCCGGAACAATAACATCGGCACGGTCTTCACGTAAGTTGTATAATTGTATTCTATCTTTTAAATTAACGTTGCTTAATTCTTTGTAATAATCTCTCAATAAATCGATGCTCAATGGTTTGCCATCTTTTTTCTTACTCATTGAAAAAACTTTATTAATGTTTCCTCCACTTCCAATGGCAACAATATCTTTATGAGATTTTGTTGCTTGTTTGATATTCTCTTTCATGGATTCCCATTCGTTATCTAGCACAAGACCTTTTAAAAGTCTGATAGTTCCTTTGTTGAATGATTTTTTAAAACTCAACTTCCCATTGCCAAAAACAGAAATTTCAGTACTGCCACCACCAACGTCAATGTACATATAGCTATGGTCTTTGTCCATGTTTTCTGCTACATGGTTTTCATAAACAATATTAGCTTCTAACTCACCAGAGATGACTTCTACATCAAGTCCGGTTTCTTTTTTTACAATCGAAATTATTTTTTCAGCATTTTTAGCATCTCGCATGGCACTGGTAGCACAAGCTTTAATGGCATCTACATGATATGCATTAATTAAATGTCGAAATGCTTTTAATGTTTGAACGAGCATTTGTGTTTTCTCTTCTGAAATAATGCCTGATTCAAAAACATCAAAACCTAATCTTAAGGGTACGCGAATTAAATTCAACTTATTGAAAGATGTTGTATAGTCTGATCCTTCAATTACCTCAGTAATTAAAAGCCTCGCGGCGTTGCTTCCTATATCAATTGCGGCTAATCTCAATTTTTTTGTTTGAAGTGCAAATTTGGTAAAAATAAATCTGAACACTAAAATAATCTATCCACCACTTGTGATTAATGAAAAATCAGATGTTGGTTATGATAAAAATCATCAGATATAAAAGTCAGGTATAACTGAATTGCCTCTTTTTTTGTGCAGATAATTATAAATTTCAACTTGAGATCTTACTTTTTTAGTATTTCTTGGGTTGACATAATTGTTGTGTTGTTCATTGTCAAGAATCCTGGCTTTAATGTTATCTTTTAGTTGAATGTTAAGTATGTCTTTTATTTCGTTAATCAAATGTTTATCAAGAACCGGACATGCTGCTTCAATTCTATGATTAAGATTTCGTAACATCCAATCGCATGACGAAATATAAACTTTTTCGTGCCCGTTATTGTGAAATATCATTACCCTAGCGTGTTCTAGATATTCATCCACAATGCTAATCGCTTGCACGTTCGTTTTGAATTTTTTGTTTTCAGTGTACATGCAACAAATACCTCTGATAATCATTTTAATTTCAACACCAGCTCTTGCTGCTATATAAAGTTTATCAATTAAATGTTCGTCGCTCAGTGAATTGACTTTTAAGGTGATAGCGGCTTTTTTATTCTGCTGGGCATGTTTTATTTCTCTGTCAATTAATGTTTCCAAATGATACCTCATACCAGTTGGTGAAACTAAAAGAGTTTTACAAGACTTTAGATGAAGCTGTCTGATAGATGGCTTTTCTAAATAGCTAAAGATCCTGTTGGCATCTGCCATGATATTGCTATTGGAAGTCAACAAGCAATGGTCGCCATATGCTAGCGCTGTGTTCTCATTTAAATTACCGGTGCTTACAAATCCATAATGAATGAATTTTCTGTCGACTCTCTTTTTTATAACACATAATTTCGCATGAATTTTCATTCCTGGAACACCCAATAATACTTTTACTCCTGCTTCTTCAAGCGCTGTCTTCCATTCCAGATTTGCTTCTTCATCAAATCTTGCTCTCAGCTCAATCATTACTGTTACATCTTTACCGTTTCTTACTGCATTAATTAAAGCATTGATGATTTTTGAGCGTGAAGCCAATCTATAACAAGTGATCTTAATACTGATAACATCTGGATCAATAGCCGCTTCTCTTAAAAGGTCAATAACAGAATTAAAAGAATGGTAAGGAAAATGAAGCATAATGTCTTTGCTCAAAACCACTTTTGATACACTATTTCT
The DNA here is from genome assembly GCA_937897585.1 of uncultured Chitinophagaceae bacterium. Classification (GTDB taxonomy): domain Bacteria; phylum Bacteroidota; class Bacteroidia; order Chitinophagales; family Chitinophagaceae; genus Ferruginibacter. The sequence goes on from CALCNY010000118.1 coordinate 3,085, forward strand.
GTTTCTCAACTGAGGATGAGTAAACGGTTCCTTACGCAGATTGCTTTCATTAAACACAACAGAAGGGAAATTCATGAAATCTTTAAAATTATGAATCCTGCCGCCAGGGATCAAATTGTCTTTATGAGAAAGTCCCAATCGCCCAATTAAATAAGTAAGTAACGAGGGAGGTATTTCTCTGTCATAAACCAATCTCACCGGTTTCCCTTTTTTTCTATTCTTTAATCCTTTTTCAATTTTCTGTATGAATGAAGTGGAAACGTCATTGTCTATGTCAATTTCAGCATCTCTGGTAACTTTTATGGCATGTGCCGAAAAAGTATCGTATCCGAAAAAAGAAAAAATATTTGGCAAACAATACCTGATAATGTCTTCAAGTAAGATTATTTGTTTTTCAGTGTTTTTTGTAGGAAGGATAATGAATCTTGATAAGATTCTGGTGGGTACTGGAATTAGTGCAAATTTCTCGGTAATAGATTTGTCCTTTTTTGAAAGGGTACAAGCTAGATAAATGTACTTGTCATTTAATGCAGGAAAATTAGTAATGCTTTCAATCATCAAGGGTACAATGTTACTTCTAACTTGTTCGTTGAAATATTTAAGAATGAATTTTTGTTGCTGAATGTTCAGCTTTTTTTCATTCGTGAGAATAATTTTCTTCTTTTTTAATTCTCTTTGAATTTCATTCCAAATTTGATCAAAATCATTTTGTAAGGTGAGTACTTTCTCATGTATAGATTCTAGTATACCTTCTGGGTCAAGCTCCAGATGCATTCTTGATTTTGCATCGAATTGCATCATCCTTTTTAAGGTAGCTACTCTTACCCTGAAAAATTCATCTAGGTTATTTGAAAATATTCCCAGGAATTTTATTCTTTCTCTAAGAGGAACTGTTTTATCTGCTGCTTCCTGAAGAACACGGCTATTAAATGAAAGCCAGCTGATGTCTCTGATTATTGTTTTTCTTTTCTCCAATTAATTAAAAGTTTGGTCGTGAAATTAGTATTTCCTGAATACATAATTGTTATTCCAATATTAAATTTTTCAACCTTCAAAAATTGAAAATCATTCCAGAATTTGTTTGCTTGTTTGTTTATTGAGAGAGGGGATAATGAGAAGTGAAATGAGACCCACAATAATTATAAGCGAAGTAGAAACGCCCCACATTATCCAGCCGAAAGCTTTGCCTAGCGGAGCGTGAATGCCATACAACAATAAAGTTTGCATTACAAAAATCGGGAAAGAACCGATGCCGCCTGGGGTAACAATCATGGATAAGGTAGCGAGTGTAAGAACAGAAAATGCAGCTTCAATTGGTAATGTTGATGTGCCATCCATTCCTTTGAAACCAACATAAATTTGACCAAGGTACATGGCCCAAATGAAAATAGTATGTAAAAGAAAAAGTTTTCTCTGCTTTAATTGTTTGATTGTTTTAAAACCTTCACCTACACCGGATATAAAATTGTGTATGGCTCTGATGATTTTATTATCGGGATTCTTTGTGGATAGCCATTTCATTAATTTCCAAATCGTAAAAAGGACTAAAAAAATAATTACAAATTTCAACAAGAGCATGCTGCCTGATGAAGATGACATAGCTTCCCATTTGTTTTTAAAATAACCGCCAATTAGCTGTATTTGTATTAAGATGGTGATTCCAATAAATACGGCATAACAAATCAAATCAAAACTTCTTTCTACGATAATAGTGCCTACAAGTTTATCTACTTTCAGTTTCTCATATTTGGCTAAAAAAGTACATTTCAATAATTCACCTAGTCTTGGAATGGCTGCATTGGCAAGATAGCCAATCATCGTAACGGCAAATAGGTTGGATAATTTGGGTTTGTATCCCAGAGGTTCCATTAATAATCTCCATCTCAATGAACGGCTGAGATCGGAAGAGCGTCGTG
>CALCNY010000119.1 GCA_937897585.1 uncultured Chitinophagaceae bacterium
TTTGTTGTTATCACTCAAAAGGATATTATCATACTTGATTGCGGACTTGGTTTTACAAATAAACAGGATGTATTACAACTGCATGAGAATTTGCTTGCAAATGATATTGATCCATTATCAGTTACCAAAGTTTTGTTGACTCACTTGCATAAAGACCATTCGGGTGGTATCAGCAAATTTGACAAGTTACTCAACCGTTATTTTTTAAGTTTTCCCAATGCCAAATTTTATGTGAATCGAGAGGAAATGGACGCAGCCATTACACCCGGAAATCCTTCATACAAGCCCGAAAGAATGGAAATTTTGTTTCATTCAGATAATGTTGTGTTGACAGATGAAAAAGGAGCTATTGATGATTATATTTTTTACGAAAAATCCGGTGCTCATTCACCATTTCATCAGGTATTTTGGATTAAAGAAAATGGTGAAACTGTATTTTTTGGAGGTGATGAGGCCCCGCAATTGCAGCAAATGAAAAGCAAGTTTGTAGCTAAATATGATTTTGACGGTAGAAAAGCTATGGAACTTAGAGCTAAATGGTGGATTGAGGCAAATGAGAATAAGTGGACGATGTTATTCTATCATGATATAAAGACGCCTTTGATGAAGTTTTAAAAGGAGGCCTGCCCTAGAAAGAGCTGGCCGTTGCTAACCTATGAAAAACACCTAATACAAATGTAATTCAATTTGTATTATATGCAATTTTATTTATTGATATTTTTTAGGGAGGGATGTAACCACGAATTCACGAAATGGTTTCACGCAAAGCTCGCAAAGGGGCAAAGACGCTATTTTAAAATAATGCTTTAATTGCTGGAGTAGATTGCCACTTCCTTATTCCTTATTTTTACTTTCTTATTAATTATTTTTTTGCAACCAAGGCACAAAGTATCATGAGTATTATTTCAGAATTAATATTCATGAGAGTATGAAAGTTTATTTCCTATATCCAACTTTTACATTGGATATTTTACATTTAATATTTTACATTTAATATTTTACATTTTCACCCCACTAAAAAACCAATAGTCATTTAAAATAATAAAAACGGCCCGAAAATTAATTCCGGGCCGTTATTATTTTTTAAAAGTCTTACTGTTATATTTTCACGAATCTCGCAACAGTAAATTGACCATTGTAATAAATTCTGATAAAATAATATCCAGGAGCTAAATTAGAAGTATTAAATGTTATCACATTACTTCCGGAAACACCTGCAACAATAGTTTGTCCAATCAATACATTTTGTGAATTATACAAGAAAGCATAAACCTGAGTAGTACTGTCTAATGTAAGATTTACATTCACCACATTGGTAGCAGGATTTGGATAAGCTAATAATACCGGAGGGATAGATACATTTTGGCAAGTTTCATTAACACAAGGAATTGCACCTGTTACATAATGTTCAACTCTTAAGCACACATTGTAAGGACCAGATCCTGCAAATGTATGTATAGGATTAGCCTGATTTGAAGTTGAACCATCACCGAAATTCCAAGTAATAGAATCGCCTGGTTGATAACCTAAACTTGTATTTAAGAAGTAAACTGCATTGGCAGTGCCTGTTGAATTTTGAGGTACAGTTTGCCAAGTGAAATTAGCACTAAGATTGCAAGGTTGAGGATTGCCGGATACTACTACAATCATACAAGTATCAGCATAGCAAGTATTGCTAAATGCAACATGCATACAAACCCAATATGTTCCCGGACCAGAGAAAGTATGTGTTGCTACGTTGCCTGTTGCAGTTGTAATGTCGCCAAAATACCAACTTACTTGTGGTGCATTTGTAGTTACAGTAGTGTTGGTAAATACATAAGTATAATTCTGATTAGGTGTTACTGGATTTACTTGATAACTAAAACTTGGCGCCAAATTACAAGGATTGTTAACCACTACACTATAGCAAAGTTCAGCAACACAAGGTGCAGTACCTGGAGCGGTTGGATTTTTTCTTATCCATAAACAAACTTGATAATTTCCTGGAGCAGAATAAGTGTGAGTTGGGTTGTTATCATAAGAAACAGTTCCATCTCCAAAATTCCATCTGATAGAATCTCCTGCAGCATAACCACTTGTTGTATTTACAAAAGCAAATGTATTTACTGCAGATGTTGGCGCATAAGTGAATCCGGCAATAAGATTACATGGTTGTGGTGTTGGAGCGATTACAACAGTTCCACATGAATCTGATGTGCAACCATTACTTGTAGAAATATGAATGCAAACGGCATATGTTCCTGGCTGTGAGAAAATGTGTGTTACTGTATTTCCAGTTGCTGTAGTGCTGTCACCAAAAAACCAAGTCACTGTATATGGAGCTGGTGCAACAGTCGTGCTATTGAAAACAACAAGATTGTTTTGAGTTGCTGATATCTGATAAGTGAAATTAGGTAAGATACTGCATGGTGTTGTACCAGCAATAGTAACCTGTTGACAATATTCACTTACGCAAGGTGGCGCACCTAATGCGTTATTTACAAGACGTAAACAAACGGTATAAGTTCCTGCGTTTGTAAATGTATGCGTTGGGTTCAAATCATAACTCACACTACCATCACCAAATGTCCATCTGATAGAATCACCAGCAACAAAGCCTGTGCTCGTATTTACAAATGAAATGGTATTAGGAGAGGATGTAGTTGCTGATGTGAAATTAGCTGTAAGGTTGCAGGGGGTTGTATTTACCTGAGCTTGTACACTCATACAAAAAGTGTCTCTGCAAACATTGGTTGTACCGAGTACTCCAGAAGTTACAATCAGGCAAACATTGTATAAGCCGCTAGCTGAGTAGGTATGAACTTGGTTGCTTAAATTCTGAGTTGTAACATTCATTCCATCTCCAAAACCCCAGTTACACAAAACCGGAGAATTAGTCCCCACAGTAGAGCTATTTACGAATTCATACACGTTAGTTTGGTTATTTACCATCATAGCAGAAAATGAAGCAACTGCACTACAAGGTGTATTACAAACAATAGTAACAACTTGAAATGTACTATCCTGACAAATGAGGTTTCCATTATTATCAAATTGTTCTACCTGGTGATAAACTGTGTACGTACCACAACTACTGAAAGTATGTGATGGATTTGCTAATGAACTACTTGAAACACCGTCTCCAAAATACCAGCTATTGAAGAGAGAAGAGTCAGCAGAACTTGCAGAAATAAACTGAACAGTATTATTGCTTACTGTAAATGTAAATTGAGCTGAGCAAGAAGTTGTATTGGCAAGACTTGTTTGGATAAAAACAAAA
>CALCNY010000120.1 GCA_937897585.1 uncultured Chitinophagaceae bacterium
TCACATCAATGATACAGCCTTTAAGAAAAAAACACCTTGTGATTTGGATTTGTATCGCCATAATTCTCGTTTTGGCAGTTGTGGCTGCGTATTTCGGAAGTATAAACATTTCTAATTTTTAATCATCATGAGCGCATCATACCAATCTGTTTTATGGAATAAATTCAAAAAAAAGTATGATGTAACTGCTGTATTTTTCATAATCAGTTTCTTGCTCATTTCTATCATTTCGAATTTTATTTTATTTCCCCATGCCAATGTTGTAACTGTAATCATCCGCTCGTTTGGTTTGTTAAGTATTGTATTGTTGCATATCATTTTAAGCATTGGACCATTATGCAGAATCAATCCTAAATTTTTACCTCTACTTTACAACAGAAGACATTTAGGTGTTATGTTATTTATGGTGGTAACTGTGCATGCATGTTTGAGTATTTTCTGGTTTCATGGAAATGGAAATATCAATCCTTTACTTTCTGTGTTTACCAGTAATACACACTACAATTCTTTTTTATTTTTTCCATTTCAAACACTGGGTTTTGTTGCTTATATCATTCTAATGTTAATGGCTTTTACTAGTCACGATTTTTGGTTGGCAGCATTAACACCAAGAGTATGGAAGTCATTACATATGCTGGTTTATCTGGCTTATTTTTTAGTGGTATTGCATGTGGTATTAGGAATTTTACAATTTGAAAACAACCCGATTGTATACTTATTTATATTCTTCGGTTTGATTTTTTTATCTATCATTCATATTTGGGCTGGGATAAAATCATATCAATTTGATCGTCATCAAAATAAAGTAGAAGATGGTTGGCACTTGGTATGTCATGTCGATGAAATCGAAAATGATAAAGCCAAAATGGTGAACGTAAATAACGAACGCATTGCCATTTTTAAATATGATGGAAAATTAAGTGCGGTTCATAATGTTTGCAAACATCAAAATGGACCATTGGGAGAAGGAAAGATTGTCAATGGTTGCATCACTTGTCCCTGGCATGGATATCAGTACAATCCACAGGATGGCTGTTCACCTGCACCTTTCACAGAAAAAGTTTGTACCTATCAATTAAAATTAAAGAACGATTTGATTTATGTAAATCCGAATGCGCAGCCTGAAGGAACATATATTGAACCGCTTCATTATCTTGAAACTAAAAGTGAAAAACCTGCAGATAATTTCTTTATAGGATGGTTGGGTGAATTAGACATAAATACTAAAAATGCGGTAACACGTTTTATATTTCCTGCCATGCTGATTGGTTTCATTTTTCTTTTTTCATTTACATTATCACAAAAGAAAATAGCGAATTCAGCATATCGTTTCAATGAAGTGGCTGAGTATACAGGTGTTGTCAGCAATATTCCTTTCCCTCATATTTTGTTTACCAAAGGCAAGGATATTTTTGGGAATCCAATCAATGAAGTACTTCCATTGGTAAACGCCTGGAAATTTGGAGCTGATTCTTTAATTGCTAAATGGAATAAAGCAAATGAAAATGGGTTGGCAACTTTACAAGGCACCATTATTATAAGAGACAGTGTAAAAGCAATGGAACTGACCAGTAAAGAGAATGCATTTCTTGCACCTAAATCACAGTCAATAAATAGTAAACCTGTTATTGAAAAAATAGGAGAGGTGACGATTAAAGGAGAAATCATAGATCCCAAATGTTATTTAGGCGCTATGAATCCGGGAGAAGGAAAACCGCATCGTAGTTGTGCAATTAGATGCATCAGTGGTGGTATCATGCCGATGATTACTTACACAGAAAACAACCAAAAAAAATATGCTGTTTTGTTAGGTGAGCATGGAGAGAAAATAAACAATCAAGTACTTGACTTTGTAGCTGAACCTATTGAAATTACTGGAGTTTTATATAAATATGAAAATTGGAATTATGTATATATCAATCCCAATTTTATCAAACGATTAAAACAATAATAAAATGAATTTTATTCGAGTTTGTCACAAAGACGAATTGCCTGATAATTCTCAAAAAATCGTCAATGTAGGGAAGAAGAAGGTGGCGCTTTTTAATTACAATGGAAAAATATCTGCCATGGCAAATGCTTGCTTGCATAAAGCCGGACCATTAGGTTTGGGTGAAGTATCTGCCAAATATGATGGCATGTATGTTACTTGTCCATGGCATGGATGGGAATACAATATAGAGACAGGTAGCGCGCCTCCGGGATTACCCGATCAACAGGCATTGTATGAAGTGAAAGTGGAAACAGAATTTATTTCAGTAAGCGAAGAGCCAATTGTAAAAGCGCATAGAGAGCATCATAACAATCCTTTACTGGAAGACTTGCTGAAACTTAAATACCAAACATCCGAAAACAGTTTGAACATTTTAGGTATCAGTACTACAAATTTATCAGCCAACTTGCCAAGGTTTTCTACTTCTGAAGATGCTCTTGAAAAATCATTAGCTTATGCAGCCGAGAAATATGGTGCCGCTACCAAAATGGTTAAATTAAGAGACTTGGAATTTAAGAATTGCGAAGGGTATTATTCACAACATAGTCATGCTTGTACATGGCCTTGCAGTATCACTGAAATGAATCCTGAAGACGGAATGACGGAAGTGTATGAAAGCATGATTCTTTGGGCTGATATTGTAATTGTTTCAACACCTATTCGTTGGGGCAATGCATCAGCGTTATATTACAAAATGGCAGAAAGATTAAACTGTGTTCAGAATCAAATTACCATCAACAATAAGGTTTTGGTAAAAAATAAAGTCGCCTCTTTTATCATTACCGGTGGACAAGATAATATCCAACAAGTAGCCGGACAAATGATGTGTTTCTTTACTGATCTTGGTTTTACTTTCCCTCCATTTAGTTTCTTAGGATGGAGTAGAGGTTGGATTTGTACCCGTTCATATCTAATTGATTATCAATGCAAATAATTTCCGTAAAACTCATTCATACCTGTTTTAGGTATGGAATCATACCCAAATGATTTACGATTGTTTTGAAATGATTTTAAGTAGTTTCTCAATTCCTTTTTATTTTACTTTAATTTCATTTTACGAGTCTCTAACCTTGATAAGATTGTTTTTTCTTTATCATAATATATAAATTCATAATTGACATGAAAACGATTAATCATTGTCATCATATTAGAATCATTCTTCACTTTGTTTGTAACTTCATCAGTAATAATGTTATTGAATTTTACTAAATCTAGTTCCGAACTTTTCTTATTTATAATTGAATAATTGTATGATATTGTTGTGTCAATCCTAGAAAATCTAACAGAGTCAAAAGAGGTAATCTCATCTATCCTTTTTGGTAAATCAAAAAATTCTGATTTTACCATATTATCAA
>CALCNY010000121.1 GCA_937897585.1 uncultured Chitinophagaceae bacterium
TGATGCAGAAGTGAAAAAGCAAATATTTTTCTGTTCTTTATTAGTGTAATTATAGTCAAAAACTAATTGAATTTTTTAAGCAAAATTTGATTAAAAAAATTTGATTATTGTCTTTATTTGATGTGATTATTGGTCTTGTCGTAATATTGCAATATTACGACAAGACCTAAATCAAGGTCCTCAAAATATTTTCAAAATAAATAAACACAACTCTTTAATCTTTTCTCCAAAATGAAAAAATCAGTACTATTATCTCTGGCTATTGCAATATCTTTTTGCCTTGGTTATGCATTTAACTCAGCTACAAAATTTCTTACCGAAAAACAAACTCCTTTAAAAAGAGTAACCGGCATCGGCGGCATCTTCTTTAAATGCAAAAGTCCAAAAACCATGAGAGCTTGGTATCAGGAACACCTTGGAATCAACACTAATAGTTATGGTGCAGTTTTCGAATGGCGTCAAGGAGCAGACACAACAAAAAAAGGATTCACTCAATGGAGCCCTTTTCCAGAAACCACAAAGTATTTTGAACCCTCTTCAAAAGACTTCATGATCAATTACCGCGTAAATGATTTAACCGCTCTTGTACAGCAATTAAAAACCGAAGGCGTTACCATCACAGATACAGTTGAAACATATGACTACGGCAAATTTGTACATATCATGGATATCGAAGGAAACAAAATTGAACTTTGGGAACCTAATGATGCGGTGTATGAAAAAATGGGAAAAGATATGGGAAGTAAGACGACAAAGTAATGATTAGTAATTTCTTTTAGAAGTAAACTATTAAAATTTAAATTGGAAAACTCTGCGATACTGTCAGACCTTTTTATAACATTCAGAACTTCTGTCTCATAAAATTAAAATCAACTGACACGCTATCAGAAAAACATTCTTGGCTTCTTTATTGCCAAATATTTAACGCTTTTGAATTTACTCAATCAACGCGATTTTATTATTCTTGTAAACGCTTAAAATTTAGTTTCTACATCTTCTTGAAAATTCAATGAGATAAACGAAATTGGTAGACTCATTCGCAATCCAACTTCCTCTTTCAAACCGTGCCGGTTTAATTTTTTTAAAAATAATTATTGGATCCTTATGGAATTATTCATCTTTTTGATTCTGTTGATGCTCGTCGTAAACTGGAGCATGAACAGCATTGATAAGCAAGTTGTAAAACAAAAAATCACGGACAAAATAAAGGAAAAGAAAAAAATGAATACACCTAATTTCATCGCTCCCCAAAATCTCATCACGCTTATTTCTGAGTATTTCAACAAAAACAACATTCGCTACTGGCTTTCCGAAGACCATAAAACTTTCAGGGTTGGATATGATTTAACCGGTGAAGGAAAGTTCGAAATCTTCATCAATGTTGAAGAACATTATCTATTATTTAATTGTGCAGTTTTGGAAGACGTAAAAGACGAGGCCGTTGCTAACACCCTTGATATCATTGCCCGCATAAACCAATTTTACAACTTGGGTTTTTTAAATTTTTATTTTGAAAGCAGAGTCGTTGGTTTTAAAATTTCCTATTTACTTTTTGAAAATGAACTGACAGAAAATAAATTCAAAACTTATTTTGAATGTACAATTGATGGTGCGAGAAGCTGTCGTCCATTAATTACCAAAGTAGCTGTAGAAGGAGAAGAGCCGATAATTGCGATGATGAGCATGATCAACAACGGTTAATCAAACAATCTGTATATGAAAAAAACGAGCCTATTTATTTCTGTTTTAATGGCAATCACATTTTCAATTGTTACGGCCTGTAATAATAGAAATGATAATAAGTATGTTGTCAGCGATAATATCAATAACGGCATTTACAAAAGCGCCATTGAATTTGCAAACACAGTAACATGGGCGTATGATCCTACTTATTATAGCATCCCGTATCCCAATGGTGACGTGCCTTCCGGTGGCGCTTGTACAGATGTAGTGATAAGAGTGCTTAGAAAAAACAACATGGATTTACAACAACTCATTCATGAAGATATGGTTTCTAATTTTTCTTCTTATCCAAAGAAATGGGGATTGAGTAACCCAGACGCCAACATCGACCATCGCAGGGTTCCCAATATCATGAAGTATTTTGAAAGACGCGGATATGGTTTGGCTACCACAACTAACGCAAATGATTACCTGCCTGGAGACATTGTAACCTGGGAACTTTCTACTGGTGTTACCCATATTGGAATTGTGTTGAAAAATCAGGACGTGTTTCACAACATGGGACCCTCATCAAGAATTGAAAGCGGATTTCTTTTCTCACATAAAATTATTGGACACTATAGAATATAAAACATAATTACCCATGACAAATTATTTTCCTGGCGGACTCTTTATTTGGTTGTTAGTATATTTATTAAAACAAGATAAACCGTCTGACCCGATGGTTGAACCTAATTCTCCGCGATACATTCCAGAGCCGGAACCTGAAAAGAAAATTCAATACATTTCCAATGGAAGAGAATTAAATGATACACTGTTTTTTTATTATTACGACATGCTGAGACTTAACAATATAAAAGCTGTTGATGACCAAACCATAAAGAATCATGCAGACAGGAGATATTATTTGATTAACAAAGTTGATTATGATGTAAATTGGCCAATTGCCACCAGAGATGTAAATGCCGCTAGGGTTTATGTTTTGGAAAGATATTATTACATGACAAATTTGAATTAACACCATGACTTCTCTCGATATTCTCTGTTACAAAAAAACAACTGAACAACCCAATATCATTGTTGCAGAACCTCAGGTTGAAACTGAAATCAGCGAACAGCTCGCAACAGCTGTTTCTCCTGAAAAACAAACCGTGCTTCATTGCAGATTGAAAACCTCTTTTTTTACTTATATCAGAATTCATCCCACAACGTATTTAATAGAAAACACCGGAAATAAAAGTAAGCTGATAACAACCGTTGATATTTCTGTTGCTCCCGAATGGTGTGCAGGAAATTATGAAAGTGGTTACAATTATTTTACGTTGATTTTTGAAGGGTTAAGTAACGACTGCGCCAGCTTCCATCTTCAGGAATTCGCCGGACCCAATGAAACAAATCTTTTTGAAACTGCTGTCATTGAAAGAAATAAAACAGATGTGTACGAAGTAGAAGTTGTTTGCTAAAATCCAAAAAATAGAAAAAGGGTAAATAAAATTATCCGAAATGCTGATGCTTTAACTTAGCTTGACGTTTTGATGAAAGAATTGGTAACGCAGTTCAAAAACTTTATTTTAGCTATTTTAAGAACTGAATGCTATTACAATTCTATATATGAGTAAACAGAAAAAAACATCAAATACGCTACAGCGCCCACCTGAAAACAAT
>CALCNY010000122.1 GCA_937897585.1 uncultured Chitinophagaceae bacterium
CTCCTTGTTGATGTATATTTTTAGATGCCACATATTCTTTGAGCCTTTCTTTTGCTTCATCCTTTCCAATTAAGGTTATTGAGTCTTTTGGAATAATGCCATCTGCTGCAGCCATTCTCAATATCTGAATTGGCTTGGGAAACATTTTACTAACCTCTTCATTAGTAAGATTTAGGTATTTAAAGTCTGATAAATGTGCATTAAGTGTATCCTCATTATTTTTCCCTTCTAACTGATTTAAAAACCATTTCTCAAGCCCGGTTTTCATCACCTCATCAACCATTCCAGGTGTAGCACCATAAGTGAATCTGCTGATTAAATGGGCTGCTGCTTCTCTCTTTGTAAGTCCTTGTGATAAATATGGAAATACAATTGCACCTTCATTTTCAACAACTGTTGTTTTAGATTTTGGAATTACCCATAAAAAACTGCTGAATATGATAAGTGCAGGTAAAACACAAAAAACTATTTTTTTCACCTATTGAATTATTTTGAAGTTAAGTTAAACAGATTTGTTTAATTTCTAGAAAAAAAACAATTTTTTAATATTAATAGTTGCAATAGCCGAATAGTAATAATTTTGCTGACTAAAAATAAACATATGTCTTCAACAAAAATTACCATTAGATCAAACGGCTCCATGAAACTAGAAGGAGATTATGAAATTCTAGATGCTGCAGGAAATAAATACGACCTTGGTGGAAGAGAAATCGTTTCGCTTTGTCGTTGTGGATTATCCCAAAACATGCCTTTCTGTGATGGTTCACATAAAGATAAATTCCATCATGATGCGGTTGCATTTGCACTGCCTCCCAAAAAACAAGATTAATCATGTCGGACAATAAATTATTTATGCTTTTACTGGGTTGCAGACCCAAAGGAAGACATACGGAGCAACATGACATTTTCTTTACTATCGGAAAAAGTTTGAAAGATATCATTCCTGATATCAATGACTTCTGGCCTGATGGCGGGAAAATTCATATAGATGCATGGAGAGAAGTAAATACCATTGAAGGTTATAAAATTTCAGTTGTCAGAAAAAGAACAATAAAAGATGAGAATGCAACTAAATTGTTTTTTCTGAACCTTGGCGGATACAAGCCCGGCGAGTTTGAAGAGTTTCATTACAAAATGATCGTTGCCGCTAAAGAAAAATCTGAAGCCATAGAAAAAGCGAAAGCTTCTGCTTTTTATTTGCATACCGGTTTCAAAGGGGCATCTTCTCATATCGATGACAAATATGGAATTGATGTGGATGACTTTTATCAGATAGAAGATATTTTGCCTAAAGCTCAACAAGAAATATTCAGCATCAAAATCACTGCTTCAAAAAATGCGGTTGACGACATGATGAAATTAGGCTATAACAATTTATCCAAAATAAAATAATGCTAGATGCGATTTCAATTCTTGTCTGTTGGCAAAACAAATGAAAGCTATGTGGATGAAGGCATAAAAATGTTCACCAAGAGAATTACCAATTATTATCAAACTGATTGGAACATTATCGCACCACCCAAAAATGCCGCTACCCTTTCTGACACAGAATTGAAAAATAAAGAAGGCGAATTAATTTTACAACAAATAAAAGCTGATGATTATCTGGTTTTACTTGATGAAAGAGGAAACCAACTCACGAGCGAAACATTGGCCAATTTCATTCAACAAAGAGCCAATGAAAGCAAAAAAAATATTGTCTTTTTAATTGGTGGCGCTTTCGGTGTAAGTGAAGCTGTTTTTAAAAGAGCTGATTTCAAATGGAGCCTTTCTCCTCTTGTATTTCCACATCAGTTGGTAAGATTGATTTTGGCAGAACAGATTTATAGGGCTTGTAGTATAAATAGGAACGAGAAGTATCATCATATCTAAGGCCCCCTCAATCCCCCAAAGGGGGAAGTTGTTTGGTGTTTGGTGTTTGGCGTTTGGTGTTTGGTGATAAACATATTGAACCTATTGAACATTTGGAACTTATTAAACCTTTTGAACCTATTGAACATTTGGAACCTTTGGAACTCATTTTTATTTTTTAATTTTTACTTTTTAATTACTTAGCATGGACTTTTCCTCTTCCCCCATAACCATAATACTCATTGCCATTAATGTAGTTGCTTTTTTGATAACCGATCGAGATCACAGTCTTAAGGATAAAGCCATCATGTGGCCTTATGTTGTAAAAAGAAATAATCAATATTATCGATTGATAACTTCAGGTTTTTTGCATGCAGATTTTATTCATTTGTTCTTCAACATGTTCACGTTGTATTTTTTTGGAAGAAATATTGAGTTAATAACCAATGAACTTCAACTGGGTGGAACCATCACTTATTTGGGATTGTATTTTGGTGCATTGGTCATTTCAGATTTACCCTGTTTTTTCAAGTACAAAGATGTGTACAACTATCGTTCTTTAGGCGCTTCTGGGGCTGTTTCTGCTGTTGTATTTGCTACGATACTTTTCTCTCCGTGGAGCAGTATTTATTTATATGGAGCGATTAAAATATCAGCTGCAGTTTATGCTGTGTTGTTTGTAATTTATTGTATTTACATGGGTAAAAAAGGACAAGACAATATCAATCACGATGCGCATTTATGGGGCGCTTTATTTGGACTGGCTTTTATGCTGGCTATTGTATTAATGAAGGATCCAGAGTTGTTGAAACTAATTTTGGAGCAATTAAAACATCCGAGTTTATTCGGAAGAGGATAATGTAAATCTGATTGCTGATTTTGTTGAATGGGTAATTTTTATTCTATCGTCGATTCTCATACCTGCAATCCAGATGATTTTTTTATCCGATTCAATTACCCAAATTTTTTCTTTGTCTGAAATAGATAATTTCTGATCAACAAAAAACCGACTCAGCTTTTTCTTTTTCGTCATGCCTAAAGGATAGAAATAATCACCTTGTTTCCATTTGCGGCATATTAATGGAAATTTAATTTTATCTGCATCTGCATATCCGATAGATGAATTGGCTTCAATATTTATAGGCGCTTTGATGGATTCTATTTTTAACTTTTGATGTCCAATTTCAATTTCCGAATCAGGATTATCGATAACAAAAACAGAATTATTTTCATTTACCACGGGACAAACAATCAACCAGTTTCTGTTTCTTATCAGCCGATGAGTAGCTGATGTAATATATTTCCCAGATTCAGAAGACAACAATTGAATCGCATCTTTCATCTGTGAAGAAACAAAACCATATTGCTTGAGTATTTCATAAAAAACAGTTTTGTATGCAGGCGTCTTCATCAATTTCAAAACAGGAATATGAATTTCATTTCCTTTCTTGAATAGCAAACCCGATTTCAATTTATCAAGAGCAGTATTGTATAATATGGCTACATCAGAAAATCGATCAATATTCTCCATTAAATTTTCTTCAACACGAGGAATAACTTTTTCAATCGAAGGCAACAGCTCATTTCGGAAATAGTTTCTGGTGTATTTGTCAGAAGCATTAGACACATCTTCACGCCAGGCAAGATTATTTTCTACAGCAAAGTCTTTTATGTTTTGCTTGGTGGCAAATAATAAAGGTCTTGTAATTTTTCCACCGATACCGGCTTTTTGAGGTTGCATTCCAGTGAGACCATTGATGCCTGTGCCTTTAAAGAAGTTCATAGCAATAGTTTCGGCATTATCGTTAGCATGATGAGCGGTTAGAATATGACTGATATTATTTTCAACTGCAATAGTATTGAACC
>CALCNY010000123.1 GCA_937897585.1 uncultured Chitinophagaceae bacterium
CGCCATACGCAAAGCACACCGAACTTTTAAAACTTGCGATTGGTAGTGATAGATATAAACATGTGGAAGTGTCCACGGTCGACGGGTTCCAGGGAAGAGAGAATGACATTGTTATTATCTTTCTTGGCTTTAGTTACTTTTTCATTTGCTCAAAAAAGCAATTCATCTGCAAATAAAAGAAGACTTGCAGGTATTCATTTTAATTCAATCGATGTTAATTCTCCTCAAACGTGGAAAGATAACACCGGTACTAAAACTCTTGTAGGGTTCAAAGATCAGGATTTAGGTTTTTCAGTTTCTTATTGGCAAACTTTAGCTCATCATGTAGATCTTTCTGGTAAAGCAACTATGATGTTCCATAATTACAGTGCTGTTGACAGAAATCAATACACTACCAAGTATAACCAAGTTGGTTTTGAAATTGAACCAACAGTTAATGCTTATGCGTTCAATGATGATAGCAAATACAATGCATTTGTAACAACTGGTTTTGGACTAGGTATTTACAGCAACAAATTCGGTGCTTATGTTCCTGCTGGATTGGGCTTGTCTGCTAATTTAAGTAACAACACATATTTTACTCTTCAATCTCAATATCGTTTCACACTTACAAATGATATAATGAGAAACAATATGTTTTACTCTTTTGGTATCCTTCAGAACATTGGTAAATAATTCATTTCCTATTATTATCGATATCTGATTGATGAATTAAAAATAAAAATAAAAACAACCGTTTATGAAACAAAAATTATCACTTTTATTATCTTTTTTAGCATTGGCATCTATGTCATTTGCTCAAAAAGAGAAAGCTTCTTGTTACAATAGAAGACTTTTGGGTATCCATCTTAACAGCTTGGATGTTAATACTCCACAATCTTGGAAAGACAACACCGGAACTAGAGCTTTATCAGGATTGAAAAATCAAGACCTTGGCTTTTCTGTTTCTTACTGGCATACAATTTTAAATCAACTCGACTTCTCTGCAAAAGCAAGTATGTTGTTTCATAATTATTCAGCTATAGATAGAAATCAATATTCAACTAGCTTTAATCAAGTTGGTTTTGAAATTGAACCTTCTGTGAATGCTTACATGTACAAAGAAACTAGCACCTTCAATGCGTTCGTAACTACTGGTCTTGGATTGGGTTTATATAGCAACAAATTTGGCGCTTATGTTCCTGCTGGTTTGGGCTTAACTGCAAACCTTAGCAACACAGCTTATTTCATTTTGCAATCACAATATCGCTTCACACTTACAAAAGATGTGATGAAGAATAATTTATTTTATTCTATTGGTATTGCTCAAAACATCAGTAAAGAAAGACCAAAAGTAGTTTTACCACCACCACCGCCGCCAGTTGTTGATCGTGATAACGATGGCGTTTTGGATACTGATGATAAATGCCCAGACGTTGCTGGTTCAGCAAAATATAAAGGTTGTCCAATTCCTGATACTGATGGAGATGGTTTGAATGACGAACAGGATAAATGTCCAACAGTAGCTGGTACTTCTAAATACCAAGGATGTCCAATTCCTGATACTGATGGAGATGGCATCAACGACGAACAAGATAAATGTCCTTCAGAAAAAGGATTGGCTCGCTACCAAGGTTGTCCAATTCCTGATACGGATAAAGATGGAGTAAACGACGAAGAAGATAAATGTCCTAACGTTGCAGGTCCAGCAAGCAATCAAGGTTGCCCAGAAATTGAAAAAGCTGTAATTGAAAAAGTAAATTTTGCGGCTAAGAATATTGAGTATGGTACTGGCAGTGCAAAATTATTGGCTGTTTCTTTCAAGCCTTTGAACGAAATCGTTGCTTTAATGACTGCAGATCAAACTTTAAAATTGGAAATCAGCGGACACTCTGATAACGTAGGTTCAGAAGTTAGAAACAAAGATTTATCTGGTCAAAGAGCTAATTCTGTAAAAGAATATTTGGCTAGCAAAGGAATCGACAGAGCAAGAATGAATGCTGTTGGATATGGTTCTGAAAAACCAATTGCAGACAATAAAACTGCAGCTGGTCGTGCTAAAAACAGAAGAACTGAAATGGTAGTAAGCAACCATTAATATCTTTTAATAATTATTGAAAACCCACGGACTAAAACCGTGGGTTTTCTTTTTTAATTTTTTATAACATGCAAATAGGAATTGATTTTGATGGAACATGTGTCACTCATGAATATCCGGAAATTGGTAGAGAAATTGGAGCTGTTCCTGTTTTAAAAGAATTGACAGACAAAGGACATCAGCTCATATTGTTTACTATGAGAAGTGATAGAAAAGTAAAAACAAATTTTGGAAATTATGATGAGTTTTTTCTGAAAGACGCAGTTGATTGGTTTCAAAAAAATGATATTCCTTTGTACGGGATCCAAAAAGATCCAGATCAAATTTCATGGACAGATTCTCCAAAAGCCTATGCCAATTTATATATAGATGACGCCGCTTTAGGTTGCCCATTGGTTTATCCTGAAAATAACAATGAACGGCCATATGCCGATTGGATTGCAATCAGAAAATTATTAATAGAGAAAGGAATACTTTAAAAATAATTAAGTAAGTTTTTTAACCAAATAACTTTCTATTGCGCTGCAAGGAACGAACATTGGTTTTTCTGTGATATTGAGTTGCAATTGATTTCCTTCTACAGTGTAAGTGCCCGCAACAGTATTAGACATCAGGCTCACATGAAATTGTCCTGAATTCAAATCTCCTTCAAATGAACCTCCTTGAGAAGCGACAGCAGATTTGGCTTTGCTTAGAATTTCTTCTGCAGATCCTGAAAAATTGATATTGATATTACAATCTGACATAAATAATTTTTTATTGGTTAAGTCAAGTTTTCAGCTTCATTGAAAATGTTGATGGTGTTATAAAGTGTATCTCTTTCTACAGCCGTTCTTTTTGCTTGTTTGATTAATGTTACCAATTCTTCGGTGGTCATTGTTGGTGTTTGTTCTTCACTGCCAGCCATCGAATAAATTTTTGTGGAATCATCAATAGTGCCGTCAATATCATTAACACCAAATGAAAGTGTCAATTGCGCATTTTGGCGTCCCAGCATAGGCCAGTACGCTTTCAAATGAGGGAAGTTGTCTAAATAGATTCTGGCAATGGCATACATTCTCATGTCTTCAATTACAGATGATTCTTTAACGTCACTCATGTCGTTATTGGCATTTCTGAATTTAAGCGGAATGAAAGTATTGAAGCCTTTTGTTTTATCCTGCAAATCGCGCAGTTGTCTCATGTGATGAATGCGGTGTTCATATTTTTCAACATGACCATAAAGCATGGTCGCATTGCTGTGCATACCCAAATTGTGAGCTGCTTCATGAATCTGTAACCAGCCTTCACCCGTAACTTTATCGCCAGCAATTTTCTCTCTGATTTCGGGATGAAAGATTTCTGCACCACCACCTGGTAAAGATTGTAAACCCGCTTCATGTAATTGTTTCAAGCCATCTTCAATAGATAATTTGGCTTTACGAAACATATAATCCAATTCCACTGCAGTAAATGCTTTGATATGCAAATCAGGTCGGTGAGCTTTGATTTTTTGAATGAGTTCTTTAAAGTAA
>CALCNY010000124.1 GCA_937897585.1 uncultured Chitinophagaceae bacterium
GGACCACCATGAATTTTTATGATAAGGTCTTTTAGAAAAGGAGTTTTACTATAAACGGGAATTGAAGTGATAATGATAATGAACATGGACGATAGGAAAAATACCAAAGAACCAGTGAACATGAAAAATTCTCTGGAATGCATTTCTTCTTCATGGTGAACAGCTGGAATGCTTTTTAGTCTGCTGAAAAATAATCCCAAAGCTGGTAACGTAAATACTAACACGAAAATACCTATCATGATGTTGATGGCTTTTCCGGCTTCTGTGAATGCATGCACGGAAGTATCGCCTAATATGCCTGTTCTTGTTAAGAAAGTTGAATATAAAACAAATACAAAAGTTAGTATAGCAAACAAGTAACTCGCACTCAATGATCTTTCTGTTGATTTATATATCAACATCGTATGTATTCCTGCGATTAAAATCAACCATGGCACCAAAGAAGCATTTTCCACCGGATCCCAAGCCCAGTAGCCGCCGAAGCTTAATGATTCATAAGCCCATTTGCCACCCATCATAATACCAACGCCTAATACACATGCGCTGAACAAAGCCCATGGAAGCAATGGTTTTATCCATTCTGTATGTCTTTTGGTTTGCAAGCCGGCATAAGCAAATGCAAATGGAACAATCGTTGAAGCGAATCCCAAAAACAAAATAGGAGGGTGGATGACCATCCAATAGTTTCTTAACAACACATTCAATCCCATACCATCTTTTACGAAATTTAAATAGTCTGGTCTGGAAAATATAGGAGCCGGAATTTCATTTCGTGTTAAAGTAAATGGACTATTTCCAATTCTGATATCAAAAAAGTAAATACCCAAAATCATCAGCATTAAAAAAAACTGAGCCAATGAAATTACAGACATCACAGGAGCGCGCCAGATGGTTTTGATTTGCTCATTTTTATTAAACAAGATAAATAGCCCAATAACCGAATGCCAAATAGACCATAATAAAAAGCTACCTTCTTGCCCTTCCCAAATACAGGCTAAAAGATATTTATATTCTAATTCTTTGGATGCATGTTTGTAAGCATACATGTATTCGAAATAGTGATTAAAGCAAATAAAGAAAATAACGGAGAAGATGACAGCGATGCTAATGGCTTGTGTAATGAAAGAAAATTTTGCAATTTTTTCCCATTTGTATTTTTCAATTAAGTCTGAAGTTCTTGATGCAGAAAAAAAAGAAATCAAAGAAAGTAAAGAAGCTACTAAAGCTATAATGACAAATAGATGGCCGATTTGACCTGGTAATAAATGCTCTCCTTCAAATTTAATCATGCTTAATATTTTTTTCCGGTATCAGTAATGCCGGTTTGTTCGTTCATATTTTTTTCAAGATTCTTTTTGTCGTCTTTATATTTACTTGGGCATTTCAACAAAATATCTTTACAATCAAAATAGTCTTTTTGCATTTTGCCTTTCAATACAACACGCTCACTTTTTTCTAAATCAGTAGGCTTGCTATTGTGATAAACAACTTTTGTTTTTCCTCCCAAGCTGTCAATAGCATAAAAAGAAAGATAGTTGGGGTCTTTTATCGGGTCGTACTCTATAGGTTGAGTTTTATCCAATTTAGCGATGATATGTACGAATTTTCCTTCTTTTTCTTTGGCAGAATTGATGGTGTCATAGGTGGAAAAATCAACAGAAAAAACAAGTAATCCCACAATCATGGCCGCAATTCCAATCAGGATAACAATATGTGTTTTTTTCATAATTCTGAATTTGAGGCAAAGGTAATTGAATTCGATGTTTAGGAATAGATATTTGATAATTTTAGAGAATAAAAATAATCTTCATTTATCTTTGCCGACAATAATATAAAATAGCCATGGCAGACTTGTCAAATTTTGATCCAAACTCGGTTGGAAATCCCAATAATAATATTTTTGGTCTCCCTTTTTCTGAAGAAGATGCACGTTTGGTAATACTACCTATTCCTTGGGAAGTAACCGTTAGTTACAACGCAGGAACAGCAAGGGCTCCAGACCATATTTTTACGGCTAGTTTACAAGTGGATTTGTACGATCCTGATTATAAAGATGCCTGGAAACAAGGCTTTTTTATGAGAAGTCCAGATAAGAAAATTCTGATGAAAAGTGATTACCTCCGCAAAGAAGCTGAGCTATATATAAATTACATCGCTCAGGGAGAATCGGTGGAGAGTAATAAATTCATGACGAAAACTTTAAAAGAAATTAATCAAGGAAGCTTGTTTTTGAATGATTGGGTATACGAACAAACAAAGGCTCTATTGAATGCTGGTAAAATTGTGGGTTTGTTGGGCGGAGATCACAGTACGCCATTTGGATATTTTAAAGCCATTGCTGATAAATACAACGATTTTGGAATTCTTCAAATAGATGCCCATTGTGATTTGAGAGATACTTATGAAGGGTTTAATTTTTCTCACGCATCTATCATGCACAATGCACTTGGTAAAATTGATGCGATAAAAAAATTAGTTCAAGTTGGTATCCGTGATTATTGCGAGGAAGAACTGGATTATATCAATAACAGCAATGGAAGAGTAGTTACATTCTTTGATAAAAATATCAAGGCTCGCCAATACGAAGGCGAAACCTGGAAAACCATTGTTGATGAAATTGTGAATGCCTTACCTCAAAACGTGTTCATTAGTTTTGATATCGACGGTCTGGATCCGAAATTATGTCCACATACAGGAACGCCAGTACAAGGCGGATTAGAAACTGAACAGGTATTTTATCTGCTTCATAAAGTTCATTTGTCTGGAAGAAAAATTGTAGGATTTGATTTGAATGAAGTTGGCGTGAGCCATGATGAATGGGATGAAAATGTCGGTGCGCGTGTGTTGTATAAACTTTGTAATTTACTAACGGCTAGTAATCCTGTAAATGCATAAATTCAATATCATACTTCCTGATGAAAAGAACCGTACTTATCGTTTGGTTACAGTTTTAATAGCCATTTTGAATGCTGCAGGGTTTGTATATATGAAGTCTCATGTCAATAGCGAAGGCAGTGACTTTCTTACATTGTTTGGTGGTTCTATTTTAGTTGGACAAATTGGAAATTATTTTTTTTATAAAAAAAAGAGAAAAACCAATTCAATTCCCTTGTTAATAACCATTTTGATGGCTTCAATTTGTTGGCTTTTATTGGGTATGCTGGCTTTCGTTTTACTT
>CALCNY010000125.1 GCA_937897585.1 uncultured Chitinophagaceae bacterium
TGTTGCTACACAAATTAATATTGATAAAAAAATCTTGGATCGTGCACTTCATTTAAATTGGATAGCTCGTTTGGGAAGTGGTATGGAACATATAGATACGGCTTATGCTGAATCGAAAAATATCCGTTGTATTAGTAGCCCTGAAGGGAATAGTAATGCTGTTGCAGAACATGCTTTGGGTTTATTATTAAATCTGGTTAGAAACATTAGCAAGAGTAATGTTGAAATCAAAGAAATGAAATGGCTTAGGAATGAAAACAGAGGTATGGAACTCAATGGAAAAGTAGCTGGAATTATTGGGTATGGTAATACAGGAGCTCAATTTGCAAAAATTTTATCTGCTTTAGGAATGAAGGTCCTGGCTTACGATAAATATAAAACAGGCTTTCAAACAGAGATGATTAAAGAAGCCAGTATTGAGGAAATTGTTCATGTTGCTGATGTGATTAGTATTCATCTTCCGCTTAATAATGAGACTAATCATTTTGGCAATAAAGATTTTTTTTCCTCACTTAAAAAAAAGCCGGTAATTGTAAATACGTCCAGAGGAAAAATAGTGGATACAGCAGCGCTGATTGTTGCTTTACAACAAACACAAATTCGTGCAGCAGCTTTGGATGTATTGGAAAATGAAAAATTAAAAGAACTTTCAGAAATACAACACGACCAATTGGTATGGTTGAACGCTCAGGAGAATGTGTTGTTAACGCCGCATATTGCAGGATATACTTTTGAAGCGGCTTATAAAATGAGTAAAATTTTGTTGGAAAAACTTGAAATTTACTGATGATGTAAATTTTTCTTTTCCCTATATTTGTATAAATGCAACGCTTTGGTAACACTGAGGCGTTGTCTTTTTTTTTCTAATAGCTAAATGAATTGATATGGCAGATACTAATTATGTTACACAGGAGACTTTTGAAAAAATGCAGGAAGAACTACACCTTTTAAAATCTGTTGATCGTCCCGCGGCAAGTAGAGCCATAGCAGAGGCCAGGGAAAAAGGGGATTTAAAAGAAAATGCTGAATATGATGCTGCAAAAGAAGCCCAGGGTTTGCTTGAGGCGAAAATTAAATATTTGGAGGGTGTGATTGCCACAGCAAGAATTTTGGATGAATCAAGTATCGATTTCAGCAGAGTAAGTATTTTGACTAAAGTTACTGTTACGAATCTGGCAACAAACAAAACTGTTACTTATCATATTGTTTCAGAAAAAGAAGCCAGTTTGAAAGATGGTAAAATATCTGTTACCTCGCCAATTGGTAAAGGTTTATTGGGTAAAGTTGTGGGAGAAGTTGCTGAAGTTGCTGTGCCAGCTGGTGTTTTGAAATTTAAGATTGAGAATATTACGGTGTGATTAGGGTGAAAAGAGCGGAGATTAGTGTTGGTTTTGTTGGAATAAAATGTGTTATTTCTCGTATCATAAGTAGCCCACCATTTAAACGGTGAAATGCTTAATCGTCGAGAAAAAAAACATTTTTCCTTGTTGATTTTCTCACTTATTTAATTTAGAATTAATATTTCTTATAACCCTTTGTGCAACCTTCTGCCTCAGTACTATAGTCGCAAAAAATCGCTATTATAAATTCCCATCAACAATGACCATTTTTTCAAAAATAATCAACGGAGAAATCCCTTCTTACAAAATTGCTGAAGATGAAAATTTCTATGCTTTTTTGGATATTTTCCCTTTGGTAAAAGGACATGTACTTGTGGTTCCAAAAATTGAAGTGGATAAAGTTTTTGATTTGCCTGAAAATTATCTATCCGCTATGATGGTATTTGCAAAACCAATCGCCCAAGCCATAGAAAAATCATTTGATTGTAATCGTTGTGGAATCAGTGTTATTGGATTAGAAGTGCCACATGCACATATGCATCTACTTCCGATAAATAATGCAGATGATTTGAATTTTACACGAGAAAAATTGAAGCTGTCGAAAGAGGAGATGGATGAGGTGAGGAGTAAGATTGTGGAAGCTTTGTAAATTGTTCAATAGGTTCCAAAGGTTCAATAAGTTCAATATGTTTTTGGACGAAACCTTTTAAACCTTTTGAACGAATTGAACCTTTTAAACTTTCTTTACCCTCTCTGGATTTTTAGAAAGAAAATCACCCCAGCCAGAAAGTTTTTTTGTTTTTGTACCGCTAGTAGAGATGCTGCCGTGTTGAAAATGATGACAAAGGGCAACCGCCAATGCATCCGTTGCGTCCATGTATTTGGGGTCTTCTTTAAAAGCAAGAATTTGTTGTAGCATTCTCATCACCTGTTCTTTTCCTGCATTACCGTTTCCGGTGATTGATTGTTTTATTTTTTTGGGAGAGTATTCGCAGATGGGAAGTCCAGCTTGCATGGCAGCTGCAATAGCAACACCTTGTGCTCTTCCAAGTTTCAGCATACTTTGAACATTCTTGCCGAAGAAAGGAGCTTCAATCGCAAAATCGTTGGCTTTATATTTTTTAATGAGTTCAGAAACTTTGTTATGGATTTTTTCCAGACGTTGGTAGGCATCGTCTGTAGAAGACAATTTAAGTACGCCCATATCCAGCAATTCTATTCCTTTTTGTTTTACAGCAATCAAGCCAAAGCCCATGATGATGGTTCCTGGATCGATGCCTAAAATGATTTTTGATGCTTTTTGCAAAGGGCTGCCTATTTTTATGTATAAATTTCTTTCTTGAACAAAAGTATAAAATTAATAGTCAATTACTTTCTTGGACCTTTGCTGTTTCTTGTATTGGGCTATTTGTTATACAAACAAATTATCCAACAACCTGATTTGGAAATCAGATGGACACAAATCAAAAGCAGCTGGAAGCAACCGCTGTTCTGGATTGTGGTATTGATGTTGTTCTTCAATTGGGGGTTAGAAGCTATGAAATGGCAGTTGCTTTTATCTCCGCTGGAAAAAATTAATTTCTCAAATTCACTAAAATCAGTATTTGCCGGATGTAGTATAACAATGCTGACTCCAAATCGTACAGGAGAATTCGGTGGAAGAATATTATTTGTAAGTCCAGAAAATAGAATAAAGGCCATTTCAGCTACAATTGTTGGGAGCATAAGTCAGCTGACTATTACTATTATTATCGGAGTCATTGCTATAATCACTTTTACAAATGCTACCGCGAGTTATAAATTAATAAAAGAGTTGCCCTGGATTTTTAATCAATATGTTTTAGTAATCAGTAGCCTAACAGGTTTCATGTTGTTAATGATTTTTTTCAGATTGGATTTTTTGGTTACTTATTTAGTTCGAATTCCGGGGTTTAAAAAAATCAGTCAACATATTTCATTCTTGAATTTTTTCAACAGAAAAATATTGTTAAGAATACTATTTTTTTCTTTGCTGCGGTATTTGGTTTTTATATTGCAGTACATTTTTTTATTACGAGTTTTTTATGTTGATATTGATGGTTTCATTTGTTTTGGTTTGCTTGCAATATTTTATTTAACCATGGCAATTTTACCCACTATTGGATTTACTGAATTACCGGTAAGAGCAACTACAAGTGTTTTGATTTTGGGATTGGTTTCAGAAAATGTGTTGGGCATACAAACTGCCGCGTTAGGTATTTGGTTGATCAATTTGATTGTACCTTCCATCATTGGAAGTTTTTATATTTTAAGAACAAAAATTTATAAATAAACATGACATTTTTAAAATCAGCTTTATTCTCATTGGGATTATTGTCAACTACAATTCCTCAGAAAAACGGAGATTTCTGTGGCATAACCAATACGGCATTTAAAAATGGCGAAGTGGTAAAAATGAGTGTTTATTATAGTACAATGGGCGCCTATATTGGAGCCGGAGATGCAACATTCACCACTACACTTGAAAGATTTAATGGAAAGCCTGTTTATCATGCAGTTGGAGTGGGCAATACATATCCATTCTTCGATAATTTTTTTAAAGTAAGAGACCGTTATGAAAGTTATATTGATACAGCAACTTTGCAACCTTATAAATTCATAAGAACTGTGGACGAAGGCGGATTTAAGATTTATAATAATGTTACATTTAATCAATCAGCTAATACAGCGGTAAGTACTAATGGCGTTTTTAAAATTACAGATTGCATGCAAGATGTAGTAAGTGCAGTTTACTATGCTCGTAATATCAACTTTGATAAATATAAGGTTGGTGAAAAAATTCCATTCGATATGTTTTTAGATGACGAGATTCATCATTTATACATAAAGTTTATGGGTAAAGAAAAAGTCAAAACCAGATACGGTAAATTTCATGCTATAAAATTCAAACCATTACTTATTAAAGGCACCATCTTTGAGGGTGGAGAACAAATGACGGCATGGGTTAGTGACGATCCGAATCATTTGTTACTTCGTGTAGAAAGTCAAATTGCGGTAGGAAGTATTAAAGTAGATATGATGGGCTATCAGAATTTGAGATATCCGCTCACTTCGTTTATGGGTTTACGGTAGGAGGAAGTTTGTTGTTTATAGTTCGTTGTTTGTTGTTTTTGGTTTGTTGTTTACTAATATCTAATACCCGATTCCCGAATACCCAATTCCCTAATCCCCTAATCCCCATTCCCTAAATAAAAACTACAACTCCTTCAAATTAAAAGTCTCTTTCACTCTAACGCCTTTCTCTGTCATTTGTAATGAGCAGCATTCGTTTTTTGGATCGTGTTCAAAAAATAAGATGTAATCATTTTGTACGGCTTCAGTCAGAAAAGATTTTTTCTCATGCAAGGTTGTTAATGGAAACATATCGTATGCCATTACATAAGGGACAGGGATATGTCCAACTGAAGGCAACAAATCAGCCATATATACAATTGTTTTTCCTTTGTAATTTATCATTGGCAACATCATGGCTTCTGTGTGGCCGAAAACTTGTTTAACTTGAAAGTTTGCTGAAAAATCATTTTGATGGTCACCTACAAATTTCAATTGACCACTTTCTTGAATGGGTAAAATATTTTCTTTTAGGAAAGAAGCTTTTTCTCTGTCATTAGGAGTGGTGGCTGTCTTCCAGTGTTGTTCATTGGTCCAAAAAGTAGCGTTTTTAAAAGCAGGAACAAATTGGTCGCCTTCTCTTTTTATAGAACCACCGCAATGGTCAAAATGAAGGTGCGTTAAAAAAACATCTGTAATATCATCAGTAACGAAACCATATTTGGCCAATGATTTTTCTAAAGTATCATTGCCATGAAGATAATAATGTCCTAAAAATTTTTCATCCTGTTTGTTACCAATTCCGTTATCTACTAGGATTAGTCGATTGCCATCTTGAATCAGCAAACAACGCATGGCCCAAGTGCACATATTATTTTCATCAGCTGGGTTTAATTTATTCCATATTGATTTGGGAACAACGCCAAACATGGCACCACCATCTAATTTAAAAAAACCGGTGTCTATTGTGAAGATTTGCATGATGTGTTTATTTAAGTCAAAATTTAAAATTAAAAAATAATGTTTTTTACTTTTAAATTTTTAATTTGATATTAAGCATTTAGCCTTTTTTGTTTTTTCAATGCCATGAAAAGGAATATAAGTCCAATTACAAAAAATATAATTAAGGCCAGAACAGAATTTCTTTGTGATCCTGTAAGTTCTGTGATATAAGCAAAACTGAACATCCCAATTACAATTGCGATTTTCTCTGTAACATCAAAGAAGCTAAAAAATGAAGTAGTATCTTTTGTTTCAGGCATTAATTTACTATAAGTACTTCTGCTCAAACTTTGAATACCTCCCATCACAAAACCCACACAAAGGGCTAATATATAAAATTCAGTTGTCCCGCCTTTAGGTAATGAATATCCACCTATGCAAAGTAAAATCCAGATAAAAACACAAATAATCAAAGTCTTAAAATTTCCAATTTTTTCAGAAATTTTTGAGATGGCATAAGCGCCAGGAATAGCGATTAATTGTATAATCAGAATCGCAATGATTAGATTGGTAGTAGGTATTTGTAATTCACTTTTGCCATATAATGTTGCTGCTAGCATGACTGTTTGAACTCCCATGTTGTAAAAAAAGAAAGAGGCAAGAAACAGTCTTAAAACCGACATTCCTTTTAATTGATTCCAAACTTTCATCAATTCTTTGTAGCCGCTAAATAAAATCATTTTATTTTCTTGAATGGTATTTTTGGTTGTTCCTTTCGGTAGTCTTTTCAATGCTAATTGTGCGAATCCCCACCACCAAATGCCTACCAATAAAAAGGAGATTTGAGATGCTTTGGAAGTAGTTATAGAAAACAATTCAGGTTTTAATACTAACACAAAGCAAATGATTTGAAGCAATACACTTCCGATATAACCCATTACAAATCCTTTTGCGCTCACACGATCTCTGTCTTCTGGAGCGGCAATTTCGGGTAGGTATGAATTATAAAAAACCAAACTGCTCCAGAAACCAATGCAGGCAATGATTACAGCGAACAATCCAAACATCAGATTATGGCTGTCGAAAAAGTATAACGCACAGCAGGCAATACTTCCCATAGTACAAAAGAAGAAAAGGAATTGCTTTTTATTGCCTTTGTAATCAGCGATAGAAGACAATAATGGACTCATAATGGCAACTATTACAAATGCAATTCCTAAAGCATAATTGTATAAAGATGTATTGATGAATGTAGAGCCGAAAATAGTAACCTTATCTACCGTGTTGGGATCACCATCACTTGTGACAGCCTCGTAATAAGCAGGAAAAATTGTTGATGTGATAACTAGGTTGTAAACTGAGTTAGCCCAGTCGTACATCGCCCATCCGTTAATTACTTTTTTGGAAGCAGTCTGCATAAATATTGATTGATTGTTGAAAATACTACAATTCAAAATAATCAACCAAACTTATTTCATCACGATTGAATGTATCCAGAATAAATTAAAACCAGAAGTAAAAAGCCAACTACAATTCTGTAATAGCCCCAGACTTTAAAACCATGTTTTTGTAAAAACTGTATGAAGAATTTTATAGCTAACAATGCCACCGCAAAAGCAACAAGATTTCCTATTGCCAATTGTTGGATTTCATGGGAAGTAAAACCACCGTTTTCAGATTTATACTTATAGAGTTTATAAACAGTTGCTGCCAACATTGTAGGAACTGCAAGAAAGAAAGAAAATTCGGCTGCTGCAGCTCTGGTAAGTTTTAAACTCATTCCTCCAATTATCGTTGCTGCACTTCTACTGAGCCCGGGAAATAGTATAGCCAAGCATTGAAACAAACCGATTTTGAAGGATGTTAGAAAATTAATTTTTTCTTCATTGTCTATGGTATGTGTTTTGAATAAGCTTTCAATAAACAAGAAAATAATACCACCAATAATCATAATTGAGGCTATTATAACTGGTTTTTCAAGTATCACATCAATTTTTTCGCTAAATAATTTTCCAAAAATCAAAGCGGGTATAACGGCTATGATTAACTTAAAATAAAAGTTGATGTTTTTGAATTGAAAGAATTTTTTCCAGTAGAGAACTACAACTGAAATGATAGCTCCCAGTTGAATGGCAACAGTAAATACTTTTGAGAAATTATCTTCATTGCTGATACCAAGAAGGTTTTCGGTTATCCTCATGTGAGCGGTAGAAGAGATAGGTAGGAATTCTGTTATGCCTTCTACAATTCCGATGATAATACTTTGAGTTGTGTTCATTGTATATAAAAAAAACGAAGGCTATGCTTCGTTTTCATTTGGGTTTTTAGTACATGTACAAATTTTCAATAATCGTGCCAAGGTGAATTATTACGCTATTAATTTTCAATGAATTAATTTTTCGATTTTTTCATAATCGCGACAATCTCGATGATAAAACCAACAATTATCATAATAGGTGCGATGGTGATTCTGGTTGTACTGTATACTTCTTTAGGATCAAAATTTTTAGGATCTGCACTTTTACCACCTGCCATCAGAAAGAAACCTATTGCCAGGATGACAAGTCCAACAAGCATTAATAAATAATTCTCCTTTGAAAAAAAGGATTGAGTTTCTAAAGTTTCGTTTTTTGTTTTAGTAGACATGAGTTGATTTTGTGAGTGCAAGATAAAAAAAGAACTTTAATAAAGGTCGTCTAATTTCATTTTAAGGTATTTGATTACAGCTCTATGAGTACTTGCCAATGATATAGTAATACCCAAAACAATAATTACAAAAAACAATAAGACCAAGCCAGTATTATCGTGAAGTAATTTAAAGTCAGGGAGTATTCCTTCAATGAGTATTACAGAACTCCAAATGGCTGCAATAGCAATACCTGAAGCGATAAGTCCGTTGATCACCGCCCGTTGATTGATAGGTTTGGCTATGAAACCACGTGTGGCGCCCACCATTTGCATGGTTTTGATCAGAAATCTATTACTATACATCGCCAATCGTATGGTATTGTCAATTGAAAAAACCACCAATATAGTCAGTAAAATAGCGGCAATTAAAAATATGATTCCACCGGTTTTTACATAAGTACTTACTTTAGCAACCGTTTCTGTAGGGAATTGAAATTCTGAGATAATACCTGGAAAATTAGATTGAAGATTGGTAGAAAGTATATTCAAACTGTCTTCATCAACATAATTGGCTTTCACATAAAAATCGATGCTCTCAGGAAGGGGGTTATTTTTCAGGAATTTTTTCCAGGTGGTATCATTTTCGGTATTCCATTTTTCAATGGCTTTTTCCTTAGTCACATATTCTACTTTGTTCGTATAAGGGATAGATTGAATGTAGTTTACTAAACTGTCGATTCTTTTTTTGGAAGCGTCTCGATTGAGGTAAGTGTGAACTTGTATGTTTTCTTTGAAATAGTCTCCGGTTTTGCGAAGGTTCAGAAAAAACCAGCCTACAATTCCAAATAAAAATAACACCAGTGCAATTCCGATTATTGCATATCCATAAGAAGGTTTGCTTTTTTTGCTGGAGGCTTTTCCGAATTGTGCCATAGTGAGTATAAATAATTTATTTTTTATGGGTTATCCGTTGCAAAAGTAAAGGATTTTAGCTGCTTTGTTTTACTTTTGTGCACTTCAAAAATGGTTTATTTGTTAAAGATTTTTGATGTGATTGTTTGCAGTTTAAAGTTTGGTGTTTTATTCTGCATCAAAATGATATACGATTAATTTGTTGATCTAATTACATGATTGGATTTTAACCCAGAAAACACCATCCCAAAAAGTTTATTTATGGAATACAATTTTAAAGATATTGAAGTGAAATGGCATGAGCATTGGAAAGCAAACAATGCTTATAGAGTTAGTAATGTTTCGGAAAAGCCGAAGTTTTATGTGTTAGATATGTTTCCTTACCCAAGTGGAGCGGGCTTGCATGTTGGACATCCGCTTGGATATATTGCCAGTGACATTTACAGTCGTTATAAAAGATTAAAAGGTTTCAATGTGTTGCATCCAATGGGTTTTGACAGCTTTGGATTACCTGCAGAACAATACGCTATTGAAACCGGTCAACATCCTGCAACGACCACTGAGAAAAATATAGAGACTTTTAAAAAACAATTGGATAAAATTGGTTTCTGTTATGATTGGGAAAGGGAAGTGAGAACAAGTAATCCTGATTATTACAAATGGACACAATGGATTTTTTTACAGCTTTTTAAATCATGGTTTAATCCAGAGTTGCAAAAAGCTGAGTCGATTGATACATTAATTAAAAGTTTTGAAACAAGCGGTGCAAAAGGTGCTGGTAAGCATGAATCAGATCAGTTTACTGCTGATGACTGGAAATCGTTTTCATCAGCAAAACAACAGGAAATACTGATGAATTATCGTTTGGCTTTTTCTGCATTCGGCGAGGTAAACTGGTGCGAGGCACTGGGAACCGTTTTGGCAAATGATGAAGTGGTAAATGGTGTTAGTGAAAGAGGCGGCCATCCTGTGATTAAAAAGAAAATGCGCCAATGGTATCTGCGTATTACTGATTATGCAGATAGATTATTGAATGGATTAAATACTGTTGATTTCAGCGATTCGATGAAAGAAATGCAAAGAAATTGGATTGGAAAGAGTGAGGGATGTGAGATGGAGTTTAGCCTCATCCAAAATTCAGACCTCACCCCCAACCCCTCTCCTGGAGGAGAGGGGGGCAAGGCAAGTATTCTAACAACGGATCCCGAAACTTGGAAATTGCTTAAAGATTTTGCCATAGAAAACAGAAAAAATAAAACTAATGCAGAAGATAAATTATGGCAGCGACTAAGAAACAATCAATTGGACTCAAAGGTCAGAAGACAACATGTGATTGAAGATTTTATCATAGATTTTGCCTTTTTAAATGAGAAGTTGTTGATTGAAGTTGATGGTGGTTATCATAATGATGATCAACAAAAAATTTATGATGACATGAGAACTCATGTCATGGGAGAATTGGGTTATGAGGTTTTGAGATTTACCAATGAAGAAGTGGA
The DNA here is from genome assembly GCA_937897585.1 of uncultured Chitinophagaceae bacterium. GTDB lineage: Bacteria > Bacteroidota > Bacteroidia > Chitinophagales > Chitinophagaceae > Ferruginibacter. The sequence continues at coordinate 10,412 of CALCNY010000125.1, forward strand.
GCAAAATATAGAAGATGTTTTGACCAAAATTTCATTTGTGTTGAAAGAACGCGCTCCCCTCTCACTCGGGAGAGGGGCTGGGGGTGAGGTCAAAGAAGTGAAGACAATCAAAGTCTACACCACTCGCCCTGACACCATTTTCGGCGTTGATTTTTTGGTGCTTGCTCCCGAGCATGAACTAGTGAATAAAATCACCACAGCTGAACAAAGAAAAAACATTGACGAATATCTTACTTATGTAAAAAGCAGAAGCGATCGCGAACGCATGTCCGAAGTAAAACAAATTACAGGTTGTTTTACTGGAGCTTATGCAGAAAATCCATTCAACGGTAAACAAATTCCTGTTTGGATTGCAGAATATGTGCTGGCAGGTTATGGTACAGGAGCCATAATGGCAGTGCCTTGTGGTGATCAGCGTGACTTTTTATTTGCACAACATTTTAATATTCCTATTACAAATATTATCGGCGAGCATTTCAATGGTAAAGAAGCCAATCCAACCAAAGAAGCCACATTACAACATTCTGAATTTTTGGATGGACTGTTAATGAAAGATGCCATAAAAGTGGCGATTGAAAAAATAGAAAATGCCAGACTAGGAAAAAGAAAAGTAAACTTCAAAATGCGCGATGCCGGCTTTAGTCGTCAGCGTTATTGGGGTGAACCATTTCCTATTAAATGGGAAGATGGTTTGGCACTAGCTATGAACGAAACACAATTGCCATTGGAGTTGCCACATGTTGAAAAATATGGTCCTGGTCCCGAAGGTGAGGGGCCTTTGGCAAATATTGCTGAATGGAAAAACCAACAATTGGAAACATCTACGATGCCTGGTTATGCGGGTTCTTCATGGTATTTTTTAAGATACATGGATCCTCACAATGCATCTACATTCTGCGACAGAAAAGTAAGTGATTACTGGAATCAGGTAGACGTGTACATTGGAGGAACAGAGCATGCGGTTGGACATTTATTATACAGCAGAATGTGGACCAAAGTTTTGTATGATTTGGGTTTGATTGGATTTGATGAACCATTCAAAAGGCTCGTTAATCAAGGAATGATACAGGGTAGCAGTCGATTTGTATATCGCATTAAAGGAACCCAACAATTTGTTTCATTTGGTTTAAAGAATCAGTATGAAGTAGATGAATTGCATGCCGATGTAAATATGGTTGATGGTGTTGAATTGGATACCGAAGCCTTCAAAAAGTGGAAACCTGATTATGCAAATGCTGAGTTCATTTTAGAAGATGGGAAATACATTTGTGGCAGTGAGGTTGAGAAAATGTCCAAGTCAAAATTCAATACCGTAAATCCTGATGATTTGGTATTGAAATATGGAGCAGATACTTTCAGAATGTATGAAATGTTTTTAGGTCCAATTGAACAAAGCAAACCTTGGGATACGAAAGGCATTGAAGGCGTTCATCGTTTCTTGAGAAAATTATGGCGTTTATTCAATGATGATTTGAAAGGGAAAGTTTGGAATGATGAAAAAGCCAATGATGCGGAATTTAAAGTCTTACATAGAACCATTAAAAAAATCGAATCAGATACAGAGCAGTTTTCTTTTAATACCGCTGTAAGTGCTTTCATGGTTTGTGTAAATGAACTCGCTGATTTGAAATGTTACAAAAAAGAAATACTTGAAAAAGTATTGATTTTGCTGACTCCTTATGCTCCTCATATTTCAGAAGAATTGTGGAGCCAACTTGGTAATTCAGGAAGCATTTTAGATGCGGTTTATCCTGTATTTGAAGAAAAATATCTGGTAGAAACCAGCAAGGAATATCCGGTTTCAATCAATGGAAAAGTAAGAACGAATATCAATATCGATTTGTCTGCTCAGCAACCTGAAGTTGAACAAATTGTTCTTTCAAATGATATCGTGCAGAAATGGTTGGAAGGTAAGTCACCGAAGAAAATTATTTTTGTGAAGGGGAAGATGGTGAATATTGTAATGTAAGCCCCCTTTAATTCCCCCGAAGGGGGAAGATGTTTGGCGTTTTTTGGTAGAGAAAAATAGCTTTTGGCTCCCCTCTAACTCGGGATTTCCCCCTTCGGGGGATCAAGGGGGGTTGGGGGTGAGGTCTTAAACCTTTAAACGTATTGAACTCATTGAACTTATTGAACAACATTTTAAATTTTGACTTTTAAATTTTGAATTTCCCACTGAACAAACCCCTTTCACAATTGTTTTATCTCTAATTAGCATATTAATCCTTAAATTTACTATACTCAAATTCTCAATAAATGGATATCAAACCCGGCAAATTACTTCAGAAAATAAATAGTCCAGATGACCTCAAGAAACTGAAGAAATCACAAATGAAGGCGGTGAGCGATGAGTTACGTCAATATATTATTGACGTGGTGAGTGTTTATGGAGGTCATTTTGGTGCCAGTTTGGGTGTGGTAGAATTATCTGTAGCCTTACATTATGTTTTTAATACACCTTACGATCAATTGGTATGGGACGTAGGTCATCAGGCATACGGACATAAAATTCTTACCGGCAGGAGAGACAATTTTCCAACCAATAGAAAGTATAATGGATTAAGCGGTTTCCCTAAAAGAAGTGAAAGTGAATTTGATGCATTTGGTGTAGGGCACTCTTCTACCTCCATTTCGGCTGCTTTGGGAATGGCAATGGCTTCTCATTATAAAGGCGAAAAAGACAGACAACATATTGCTGTGATTGGCGACGGCGCCATGACAGCCGGATTGGCATTTGAGGCAATGAATCATGCCGGTATAGAAAAAAGCAATGTCATCATTATTTTGAATGACAATTGTATGAGCATCGATCCAAATGTTGGGGCTTTAAAAGAATACCTGACCGACATCACCACTTCTCATACTTACAATGACATGCGTGATAACGTATGGAAAGCATTGGGCAAATTGCCTGTTGGAAAAAACTTCAGCAGAGAAATGGCCAGCAAGCTGGAAGCCAGTATCAAAGGCATTGTAAGCAAGAGCAGTAATTTATTTGAAGCTTTACAATTGCGTTATTTTGGTCCGATTGACGGACATAATGTAACCAAGCTGATTGATACATTAAACGACTTGAAAGATATTCCTGGTCCGAAATTATTACACATAAAAACTGTTAAGGGTAAAGGTTATGAACTGGCTGAAAAAGACCAAACCAAATGGCATGCACCGGGTTTGTTTGATAAAGTAACAGGTGAAATTGTAAAGAAAACTTTTGATACACCACAACCTCCGAAATATCAGGATGTATTTGGACATACAATTATTGAACTCGCAAAAGATAATCCCAAAATTATGGGTATCACGCCTGCGATGCCAAGCGGTTGCTCATTAAAATACATGATGGCCGAAATGCCTGACCGCGCTTTTGATGTGGGCATCTGCGAACAACATGCAGTGACATTGAGTGCAGGTATGGCTACTCAAGGATTGAAAGTTTTTTGTAACATATATTCTTCTTTCATGCAACGTGCATACGACATGGTTATACATGATGTGGCGATTCAAAAACTGCCTGTGATTTTCTGTTTGGACAGAGCAGGATTGGTTGGCGATGACGGGCCTACACACCATGGCTGTTATGATATTGCATACATGCGTTGTGTGCCTAACATGATTGTGAGCGCACCGATGAATGAAGCAGAATTAAGAGATTTGATGTACACCGCTCAACTTGATAGCAATGAATTGCCTTTTGTAATCAGATATCCAAGAGGCGAGGGCATGCTTGTAGATTGGAAAACCCCGATGAAAGAAATAAAAGTGGGTACCGGAAGAAAGTTAAAAGACGGAAAAGATATAGCGGTATTGACTTTCGGACATCCAGGAAATTTTGCAGCTGCGGCTATACGTGATGTTAAGGCTGAAGGGATCAATCCTGCGCATTACGATATGCGATTTGTAAAACCATTGGATGAAGAAATGTTGCATGAAGTATTCAGCAATTACAATAAAGTGATTACTGTTGAAGACGGAACTGTTGTTGGTGGTTTTGGATCTGCTATTTTAGAATTCATGAATGAACATGGCTATAAAGCTGATGTGAAAATATTAGGTATTCCTGATAGACTTGTCGAACACGGCACGCCTAAGCAATTGTATGATGAGATTGGTATTGATGCAAATGCGATTGCTGCGACCTTGAGGAAGATGGTGGGAGAGGGTGTGGTTGTTTAGGAGCCCCCTCAATCCCCCGAAGGGGGAAGTTGTGCTGCTGCCAATGTTGGTCTTATGACCAACAAGAAAAACTTAGCCACGAATTCACGAATTATATTTTTTGTTGCCTCTGTTGGTCTTGTGACCAACAGAAAAAAGTTAGGCCAACATGGAAGAGTCTGCCCCGAATTCACGAATTATTTTTTTGTGTTCAAATTACCAAATCATCAAATTCCCATCGGTACTTCAATTGCCAGCAACTCTGCATCTTCACTAGCATTTATTGTAAAACTATCGGTTTCGCTAATACCTAATGCATCTCTTTTATTAAGTATGGTTCCGTTAATTTCAACACTTCCATTGATAACTACCAGAAACACACCATTACCCGTAAACGCATTTTGATATTCGATTGATTTTCCTGCAGAAACATTTGCCAAACCGAATCGTGCATCTTGATTTATCCAAAGTGAATTATCTTCTTCTCTTGGAGAAACTACTATTTGCCATTGGTTATTTCTGTCTTCAACATTAAATGTTCTTTGGTCATATCTCGGTGTGATGTTTTTTATTTTTGGAAACACCCAGATTTGAAATAATGCAAGAGGTTCAGTTTTAGAGGCATTTGCTTCTGAATGTTGAATGCCCGAACCAGCACTCATAATTTGAATATCACCTGCTTTGATGATGCCATGTCCTCCGGTATTGTCGCGGTGTTCAACGGCTCCACTCAAAGGAATGGTCACAATTTCCATATTATCATGAGGATGCGGAGGAAACATGCCACCACCCATAATGAAATCATCATTCAATACACGAAGTAATCCAAAATGAATTTTAGATGGGTTGTAATATTGAGAAAAACTGAAATAATAATTGGGTTTTAACCAGCCGTAATCGGCACTGCCTCTGTCTTTCGCACTGAATAATATAGTCTTCATGTTGAATGATTTTTTTTTGCAAAATTAGCTTTTATCATTGGTGTATTCCATGATTTGTTTTAAAAGCAATTTGATTTTTACATTTGCAATCTCTTATCGGAATGTCAGCTAATTTGCTTGAGATTATCAAGTGAGAGTCATTATTTTGATTCTAATACATACCAAAAAAAGTCTTGCATAATAGGGAGACTTTTTCTTATAATTCGTGAATTCGTGGTTAACCTTTTTTCTGTGTTTTTTGTTGGTCATAAGACCAACAATGGCATCAACATAGGCTTCATCTTCCCCCTTTGGGGGAATTAAAGGGGGCTTCTAATTCAAATGCTGAAAATCCTCATCTGTCAGTGGATTGTGCACCTCTTCCTCTCTATTCTCATTGTATTCGATAATGAAATTATTTCTTCCTTCGCCGATCAAAATCTGAAGATATTTCTGTTGCACCAATTCAAGCATATTCAGGAATAAGAAAATGGCATGAATACGATTTTCGCAAACTTCAAAGATCTTTTCAAAAGACAAGGTTTTTTCTTTTACTGCCAAACCCAACATATAATCACGACTTTCTTCCATTGTATAATTATACTGAACAACGGTATGTACAGGCTTGTTGTTTTTCTGTTGAATACGTTGAATTACTTTTTCAAACGCTTTCATCAGTTTAAACATAGTGACCGCTTGTATTTCAGTTCCCTCGCCAGATTCTTCGCCGATTTGAGATAGTTCTTTTTGAACATTCCCTCTTTTAATCATCATCATCCTCACGGCTTCCATCTCAGCTAACTTAATGGAAGCTTCTTTGAATTTTTTGTATTCCAAAATTTTGTCAACCAGCTCCATTCTTGGATCGATTTCATTACCATCAGCATCCAGTTCTTTTCTAGGCAACAGCATCTTGGCTTTGATACGCATCAAGGTGCTGATGAACAAAATGAATTCGCTGCTGAGTTCGATGTTTAATTTTTCTGTATCATGAATATGAGATAAAAAATCATTTGTGATAGTGGTAATGGGAATATTGTAAATATCCAGTTCATCCCTTTCAATGAAAAATAACAATAAATCAAACGGACCTTCAAATTGGTCGAGTTTAATTTGGTAAGATGCATTTGTGCTCAAAATGATAGTTTTTTCTAAAAAATAAGAACCCCAAAGTTAAAGACTTCGGGGTTCGAAAAATATAAAATTATCCACCTTATTTCACCTTGGCAGCCGTTCCAAATTTGTAGGCAAATCCAATGCCCATAAGCTGTAGCCATTGAGGTGCCGGGCCTTTGGTGGGATCAACATTATGAGTATCGTTATCATAAATCATGTCCACATTAAAGCTGAAATTGATGTATTTCGTGATTTTTGCTGAGATGACATTTGTCCAGTAAACATCCACATTTTGAGGATTTTGCTTGTAATTGGAGAAAAGATCTAGTTTAGTTTTATAGGTAAAATTCTTGCCAATTTTTGCGATGTAGTTTGCAGATAAGAAAGCCCCTAATTCTGATTTTACTTTTTTTCCTGGCTCTAATCCATATTGGCGGCCTAAGCTGGTATCAGAAACCAAAACCCATCTACCAGAAAGCGGAGAAATAAATAGAGAGAAATTACTTACAGGTTTATAGTCAAGACCCTGAGACAACAAAACATAAGCCGGTGCTAATGTTTTTGAAGTTAATGTTCGAGTGTCATTTCCAGCGGCATCTTTTTCATAACTATAACCATTGGCAAATTGGGAACGGAAGTTGAATAATGTAGATAGATTCCAGTGCTTGTTCAAAGCATAACCATATTTGGATGTCAAATCAATTCGATCGCTTGATTTTCTTCTGCCCAAACTTGTTGTTTGAACAATTCCATAAGCGAGATCTAAGACATTATCCCATGAATTTTTGTCTTTTTTATAAAACGAGTATAGATTTAAATAGGAGTTAAGTGAAAAAGAAAATTTATCTCCACCGGCCGACCAGTTATTAAGCGACCCTTGGTTGATATTCAAATTAAAAGTTCCACCTTTTTTCCATGTTAATTGAAGGGTGTCTTTTGGGTCTTTTTTGATAGTTTTCTCCGATTCTTTTTTCAAATCTACAAGAGTAGCGTCTTGAGAAAACCCAATATTGACAATCACTATTGCAAGAAATAGTAACAGATTTTTTTTCATTTTTATTTTTTTAATGCGTCTCTGATTTCGGCTAGTAGTTGATCAGTTGAAGATGGTGCAGCAGGAGTAGCAGGAGCTTCTTCCTCCTTTTTATTGAAAGCATTCATTGTTTTGATCAAAACAAACAAAACCAATGCAATCATAATGAATTTAATTACAGCAGAAAGAAAGTTGCCATATTTCACTTCTCCCCAGGTAAGATTTGCGATTTCGTGAACGTTGGCTGCTTTTAAGGCAGGTGCTAATAATAAGGGCGTAATCATGTCATCAACAAGTGAAGAAACGATATTGCCAAACGCGCCACCAATAATTACCGCTACGGCAAGGTCTACAATATTGCCTTTCATGGCAAATGATTTGAATTCTTTGATAAAACTCATGTTGTGGAATTTTTAAATTAAAGATTGAAAAATTAACGCTTTAAGAAGCATTTATAAAATAAATATATTCCTTTCTTTCAATTTGCCCAACTTTGTGCAACATTAAAATAGTTGACAATGAATGGAAATGTAATGAAATGGTTTTTGTTTATTGGACTTTCATTCATTTGGGGGAGTAGTTTTATTTTGATGAAGGAGGGATTGGAAGGATTAAATGCATTCCAGGTGGCCTCACTGAGAATTGTCGCTTCAGGAATTGTTTTATTGCCATTGGCGATAAAAAGTATCAAGTTGATTCCTGCAAATAAGCTATTGCCAGTTTTTTTATCTGGAACAATGGGCAGTCTATTGCCGGCCTATTTATTTTGTATTGCTGAGCAAGGAATAGACAGTTCGATGGCAGGAGCTTTGAATTCTTTAACACCCGTTTTTGTGATTATTACCGGTGCTCTGTTTTTCAATAACAAAGCGTCCAAGCAAAAGGTAATAGGTGTATTTGTGGCTTTTAGCGGTTGTGTGTTGTTATTCTTCAGCCAGCCTAATGCTATGCTTGGGGGTAACTTATTTTTAATTGGCTTGATTATCCTTGCCACCATCTTCTATGGATTGAATGTTAATCTTGTTTTTAAATTTTTAAAGGACATTCCATCACTTCAAATTGTATCGGTCGCTTTATTATTAAATGCTATTCCTGCGCTTTTATGTTTGTATTTTTTTGGATATTTCTCACTGGATTTTGCAAATCGTGAAGTGTTGATTGCTTCAGGGTTTTCGGTGCTTTTGGGTGCTTTAGGAACCTCAATTGCCAATATTTTATTCTATGTGCTTATTAAAAAAGCCGGGGCCGTTTTTTCATCTATGGTGACTTACGGAATACCATTTGTTGCTATTTTCTGGGGGATAATATATCATGAAAAGACAGGATGGATGCAGGTTTTGAGTCTCTGTGTGATTTTGGCGGGAGTGTATATTGCTAATAGGAAGAGGATTTCTTAGCAATGGGTAGTTTCAAAGGTTCAATAAGTTCAATAGGGTTGGTTCCTTCGAAAATCAACATTTTGAACATTTTAAACCTATTGAACAAAACAACCCCTTTTTTACTTTTTACTTTTGAATTTTTACTTTTTTCGACATTACCCAAAAAAAATCCCATTTCAATTTTATAGTCCAAGCGCCATCCCTTACCTTTGCGCCCGAAATAGAAACCTAAATATTAAATATATTTTATGGCCAATACAGGTAAAATAAAATCAGTAATCGGTGCGGTTGTAGACGTACAGTTTGATAAAGACTCGAAATTACCCGAGATTATGAATGCGCTTGAACTAAAGCGTGAAAATGGAGATACGTTGGTACTTGAAGTACAGCAACATCTTGGAGAAGATAGTGTTCGTACCATTGCTATGGACGGAACCGAAGGTTTGGTTCGTGGTACTGTAGTTGTTGACACAGGAAGACCTATCACCATGCCAATCGGCGAAGGCATCAAAGGTCGTTTGTTCAATGTAACAGGTGATGCTATTGATGGTTTACCTCAAGTTAGTAAAGAAGGCGGTCGCGCTATCCACGCAAAACCACCATTATTCGAAAATTTAAGTACAGCTTCTGAAGTTTTATATACAGGTATTAAAGTAATTGATTTGATTGAGCCTTATGCAAAAGGTGGAAAAATCGGTTTGTTCGGTGGTGCTGGTGTGGGTAAAACAGTATTGATTCAGGAGTTGATCAACAATATCGCAAAAGCATACAGTGGTTTATCAGTATTCGCTGGTGTAGGTGAAAGAACTCGTGAAGGAAATGATTTGATGAGAGAGATGATCGAAGCAGGTATCATGAATTATGGTGATGCTTTCAAACATAGTATGGAAGAAGGTGGTTGGGATTTGAGTTCTGTTAATATGGAAGGTTTGAAAGAGTCAAAAGCAACTTTCGTTTTCGGTCAGATGAACGAACCTCCTGGAGCTCGTGCTCGTGTGGCTTTGAGCGGTTTGACATTAGCAGAATATTTCCGTGATGGCGAAGGCGACGGACAAGGAAAAGACATTCTATTCTTCGTAGATAATATCTTCCGTTTCACACAGGCTGGTTCTGAGGTATCAGCTTTGTTGGGTCGTATGCCAAGTGCGGTGGGATATCAGCCTACATTGGCAACTGAGATGGGATTGATGCAAGAACGTATCACTTCAACTAAAAACGGTTCTATCACATCTGTACAGGCGGTGTATGTACCAGCGGATGATTTGACCGATCCAGCTCCTGCAACTACTTTCGCTCACTTGGATGCCACTACGGTATTGAGTCGTAAGATTGCGGATTTAGGTATCTATCCTGCGGTAGATCCTTTGGATTCAACTTCGAGAATTTTGACTCCTCAAATTGTAGGTGAAGAACATTACAACACTGCAAACAGAGTGAAATTGATTTTACAACGTTATAAAGAATTACAAGATATCATCGCCATCCTTGGTTTGGATGAATTGAGTGACGAAGATAAATTGGTAGTATCAAGAGCTCGTAAAGTACAACGTTTCTTAAGTCAGCCATTCTTCGTGGCAGAACAGTTCACCGGTTTGAAAGGTGTGTTGGTTCCAATCGAAGATACAATCCGTGGTTTCAATGCCATTATGGATGGTGAAGTGGATGAATATCCTGAAGCAGCTTTCAACCTTGTAGGAAGTTTGGAAGATGCTATCGAAAAAGGCAAGAAATTGATGGCAGCGGCGAATGCTTAACCCAATTAAAAATTAAAAAGTAAAAAGTAAAAAATTTAGAATAGTCTTTTTTGATTTTTAAATTTTGACTTTTGAATTTTGAAAAGATGAAACTCGAAATACTCACACCCGAACAAAAAATTTACAGCGGAGATGTTTATGGCGTTCAATTGCCAGGCATCAGCGGTTTGTTTGAAGTTTTAGACAAACATGCTCCTTTAGTAAGTGCATTAAAAACTGGAACGCTTAAAATTTTAAAAGATAAAAACAGTACAGCTCAATACACTATTCAAAGTGGATTTGTGGAAGTGTTGAATAATAGTGCAACTGTTTTGGTGGAAGGTGCGGTAGAGAAATAATAATCAGAAATTAATTTTAGATAAACCCATGGCAAATGCTGTGGGTTTTTTGTTTTTCCTCTCTAGCCCTGGCCTTCCTAGCCCTGGCCTCTCTAGCCCTGGCCTCTCTAGCCCTGGCCTCTCTAGCCCTGGCCTTAAGGCCAGGGCTAGAGAGGCCAGAGCTCAATCATTTTTTCACCAATGTCTGAAAATGTAGGTTGTAATGAAAATGTCTTTTTTTAATGCCATTTAATATGACTTAATAATGACAATTTACAATCCAGTTTTTTTATCCTGCAATTATTTAAAATCTATATTTGAGAACTTAAAAAATCAAAATGAGGAAAATATTTTTACTTATTTTATGCCTTGTCATCATTAGCACTTTTTTAGGATGCGATTGTTTTACATCTTGTTATATTTCTCCTCAATTTACCATCGTGGATAAAAACACTATGGAAGATTTAATCACCGGCCCCAATCCAAGATATTTCAAAGATTCATTGATGCAGAAAAGACCATCTGATAGTTTGTTTTTTCCGATAACTGATACTTTCAACAATCAATTGAGGTTGGGATTTAACGATACAGTTTTATTAAAGTTGAATAATACAGACATTGATACTGTTGTTGTGTATTACACAAAAAGTAAAGGCGACAGAAGGTGTTGTGGTGGCGTGTTCCTAGAACCCCAGACGGTTTTTTATAATGGCGTCGCTTGTGGTTATCATGGAAATATTTTCTTGTTTGAAAAATAAAAATTGAAAATGAAAAATTCATTTCTACTTGTACTTCTGCTTTTTACTTTGCTTTTTTCCAAAGCTCAATCAAACTTTAAGCCCAACACGGCTTATGTCCAATTCCTTGGTAATGGCATCGTCTTATCCGCTAATTACGAACGACAATTATTTAAAAAACCTGGATTAGGTATTCATGCAGGAATAGGTATTTGTGGCGAGGCTGGTTTTTACTGGAACGGCACTTCTCGTGTAACCATACCTGTTGGGTTTAATTATTTGTTGCCATTAAAAAACAAAAACAAGTTTGTTGATTTCGGATTGGGGGCAACTTATGCTAAATCGGATATGCAGGTGTATATGTTGGTAGAACATCGAAATCCTAATTATGTAAATACACATTACTGGAGTGTGGTTCCTTCAATATCTAAGAGAATTGCAACAAGAAAACATATGATGTACCGATATGGATTTTCTCCTGTCATCAATCAATATGGATTTATTCCGTTTATTGAATTTGCAATGGGAAAAAGCTTTTAATTAAAATTGTTTTCTTAACTGTGTATAGCTCCAAGCTAACAAGGGTAGTGTTATAAATGTGAGTAACCAATACCAACTTCCCAACCATAAATACAAAGCGGCTGAGATTGCTGTTAGATAAATTGGATAAAGCAAAAACAAAAGACCTACAAGTATTGAATCATAATGGTCACTTTTGCCGGCTTTTTTTCTGGTGAAATTTTCTATAGGTTTATAAATAGGAGCATGAACCCATTTTCCAATTAATGCAGGTAATAAAAGTGATTTCTTTTTTACAGGATGATGTTTGATTTCAAAAGTGGATTTCAATTTTTCTTTGTCATGTTCTTCAATTACTTCTACCAATGGAATCAACTCATTTTTTAATTTTTCATTGAAAGCTTTGATGCCATTGCCGTCCATATTTTGGTAATCGAATTCATCTTTTCCAAATGGTTTTCCGAAATTGAGATGAACGTTTTTACCGTATGACTTGAATGAATGGTAATTGATGCCAACAGGTAAGATGGTGAGATCAATTCCTTCCTGCCAGCTGCTAAAAGCCAGTCGTGCTGTGCCTTTTTTTAAAGAACGTAGTTTCCATTCATTAATACAAAGCCCTTCACTAAATATAAGTACGATGCCATTTTTCCTGAAAATATCTCTGCATTTGGCAAATGTATCGTAGTTGCTGTTTAGGTTTTCAGCACCTTCACTGAGTCTATAAACAGGCAATATATTTATGGCGTAAAGAATCCTCGAAACGAATTTATTTTTGAAAGAATCACCCCTTGCTAAAGAGTAAACCGGCCGTTTAAAAATCGTCGCTAATATAATCGCATCCAGAAAAGAATTTGGATGGTTGCAAGCCAGTAAAAGTGGTCCGGAATGAGACAGTAATTTTTTATCGCTGATTTGCAATTTCCTGCAGTAAATACGCAACGCTAGTTTTGATGGATATTTAAGAATGTCGAATAACAATGTTGAAGGTTTAATTAAGTTGAGGATCTATAGGGTAATTGGCCAGTTGTTCAAATTCTCCGCCTAGATTGATGACGGATTGTTTCCAGATTTGATTAATCGGTACATCAAAAATTAGTTTTCGTTTAACCTCAGACGTTATCCATGTCTTTTCTTCAATTTCATTTTGTAGTTGTCCTGCCGACCAGCCGCTATATCCGATAAAGAATTTGATTTTATGAATATCAATGGCTCCCGAAATGATGAGTGTTTTAATGGTTTCAAAATCACCACCCCAAGCAAGGTTTTCATCAAGTTGTTGGCAATCTGGAACCAAATCAGGGTATTGATGTAAAAAATGTATGGTATCCAACGCCACAGGCCCACCAACATAAACAGGAATTTCAAATGATTCAAACCCACTGACCAGGTTATTCAAAGTGAAATCAAATAATTTATTCATTACCAATCCAAAACTGCCTTCATCATTATGGCTGCATAAATAAATAACAGAACGAATGAAGTTGTCATCTTTCAAGAAAGGATCTGCGATAAGTAAAGTATTCTCTTTCGGCTGAATCATTATTCAAAATTACCATTAATCAGCTTCTATTTTTAATTTAGAGCTATGGTCCATGTGTTTAAATGAAGAAGCGGCAGCAGGGCTTCCCTTAGGTACGAACAGGTTCAATCACAATTTAAATGCAGACCAGGGGCCC